>CAZCMR010000003.1:0-77426 GCA_964499805.1 uncultured Sulfurimonas sp. | reverse complement strand
CCCAACCCCAGTATCTACCCCAAGACTCATTTGCCCAGACACCACCAAGAAAGTTTCCAACAGTAAGCATAGCAACTCCAATCATCAAACTCATCTCATTTATTGCGTTTAACTCTTTAATAGAGAGCGCAATCTGCTTCTCATTCTTCTCATTTTTTACAATAAAGAGCAGTAGAGTGATAAAACCAAGCAACGCTCCAAGTCCCAAGAAACCATAACTTGCAGTAATCATAGAGACATGAATACTTAACCAGTATGAATTAAGTACAGGTACAAGATTAGTAATTTGAGGATTCATCCAGCTTAAATGCGCAACAAAAAGAATCAAACCGGCCAAAATCGATGTTGATGCAAGTGTTATAGGGGACTGTTTTGCAAAGATAAAACCGGCTAAAACAGTTGCCCATGCGATATATATCATAGATTCAAAACCATTTGACCAAGGAGCATGACCTGAAATATACCAACGGAGTGCCAGCCCCATTGTATGTGCTACAAAAAAGATTGTTAAAAGCACCAACGATGACTTTGTAATAAATACCATTTGAAATGTTGGTTTTAAAATTTTAATAAAACTGAGTACAAGTAAAATAAAACCTATAACAAAGTACAGAGGCCAGAGAACCTCAAATATATTTGAGTGATTATAGAACATCTCTGCCTTTACCTTGTTGGCATCAGGATACACGGCTGCACCATATTTTTTTTGATACTCTACAATTTTAGATAGAGCTGCATCACTTGAAGACCAGTTGTTTTCTTTTAAAGAAGTGTCAATTGATGTAAAGTAATCAATTGCAATTTCTCTTACCTGCTGTGCATTTTGAGGTGCAAAATTTTGTAATGCATCTCTTGTCCCCAACCATTTATTGTTTGCATCATCCTGTTTTGGCCACATTTTCAGAAGTGATCCTGTGAAAACCATATAAACAACATTTACTTTTTCATCAATTTCCAAAGCTGCTTTATCAAGTTTATTTCTGTCTTTTGGAGCTTTTCTTGAAGCTTCATCAACTATATCAAGAAGTTTGTATCCTCTCATTTGTGCAGGGTTCTGAAAAAACTGCGAAAAAGCGACATATTTGGCATCTTTGAGTGTCCCTATTATTTCATTTATTTTTTCATCTCCGGTTTTAATAAGTTTAATATTTTTATAGATATCAGGACGCATCATCATCCCTAAAAGCACTTGATTTGCGTTTAGTTCATCTTTTCCGACCTTGAGTGTCGCACTTCGGTGGATTTTTGCAAGAATTTCCATAGCAAGAGTATCTATGGGTTTCATTCTCCCCTGTGCATCTTGAACAATAAGTTTTCCAAATTTCTCCGCATGTGCCTTATCAAAAGACAAGATAGTCTTAATGGCAGGGTCTAACTCTTGCGCATGAGTCACAGGAGCTACAACACTAAACAACACCCCAACTGCAAGCAGCATAGGAACTACCTTGGCTTTTGCCGCATCTTTCGCTTTTCTTGAAAGACGTGCAAATCTATGTTTTCTTGAAAAAAGTGCCCAAAACATACCTAACGCTAAAAGCGCATACCCAATATATGTCGGAAGTGTTCCCGGATCATGATTTACTGACAATATCGTTCCTTTTTCATCCATATCATAAGAAGATTGGAAAAATCTGTATTTTCTGTGTTCTAAAATATGATTCATATAGATTCTATACGGCATATGAATACCCATCTCATCATCAATAAGCTCAATCTCACTTGCATACGATGCAGGACTCATAGAACCCGGATATCTGTCAAGTTGGAAATCTAAAAGTTTTATTTTAAACGGAAGAGGAATCTCTTTTGAACCAAATGAGACAGAGACATCAACACCATTAAGCAAAACATGTTCAGCCTGTCCCTCTAAACCTTCTCTATAGTATGTACTTAGCTCTTTTGTCTTTCCATCAACACTTACATTGAAACGCAGTACATTGAGACCGGCATTTCTCAACTTTGCATTAGGGTCTGTAATAACTTTCTTGAGTGCATGAGGAAGATATTTTCGTAAAACAAAACTACCTAAATCCGTGCTGTAAAGCACTCTCTTATTAAACACCTCTTTATCATTTGCCGGTAAATTCCCTTGCTCTCTATCTTCCATTCTCAAGTATGAAAGTTTCATATCATGTTTCATATAGAGTTTTTCATTATCTATAAAAATTGTGACAACAGGTTTGTCAAAATGCACACCTGATTGAAAATCCAGAACAAAATTACCGACATCATAGTAATTCCCTTGATCCAGTGCAACAGGTTTCCCTTTTCCTCCGCCCGTAATCATCAAGTTAATAATTGCTTTTCCTTTTGGATCTTCAACAATAGCTTCCGTTGCGTTTGGAATGTACTCAATGAGTTTGACATCCACATTTTTATTCTCAACATTTAAAGAAGCTTCCAGATCATTATGAGAACGCTTTGAGAGATAGACAATTTTGGAATAAACAGCCTCTTTTTCACCGGCCTTTGCTTTGACACTAAAGTATGGATCAGAGCTGATAATTGAAGAGGAGACCATCCCCTCTCTAATATGCATCGTTCCTTCATATCCGACATATCGTGTTATCGCAGCACCAATCAAAATAATCAAAAATGCTACGTGAAAGAGAAACAAAGGAGCTTTTTTTATCGTATACATCTTAAAGTGGATGATATTGTAGAGAAGATTAATCGCTAATAGTCCCAACAGGAGTTCAAACCATTTTGCATTATATATCTCTGCTTTTGCTGTCATGGTACCAAAGTCATTTTCAACTATAGTTGCATATCCAATTGCAAATGCAAAAACAAGCATTAAAATCGCCATAGTTTTCATTGAACCAACGATGGATAGGAGTGTTTTCATGGTGTTCCTTTAAAAAAAAGATATTGTAATTAAAATAAGATAATGGAGTGTATCAATAGCACAAATTGAGAGTGCTATTGTGGGTTTTTTGGAGTAAAGTCGATGTTATTTATGATTCTTTGTGACTCTTTATCATGTTTTTTGAGCTGCACCTTAAAACTGAGTGGCATATCACGTTTAAACTCTTCAGTTTTTACAACTTTGCCATTTTTGTCATACCACTTTTGCATACCCTCTTTATAGTTGTTTTTATAAGGTACTTCACTATAAAGTTTTCCTTCAAAGGTATACTCTTCTTGAATACCCTCTTTTTTTCCATCAATATATAAAACTTTCAAAGCAAGCAGACCATTGTCAAAGTACTCTTTTTGATACCCCTCTTTTTTATCATTAATGTATGTTACCGTATGCTTTATCTTTCCATTTGGATAGAAAGAGAGATCTTTTCCTTCAAGTTTACCGTTTTTATATGATGTTTTAGAGAGCACTTTTCCCTGCTTGTCATACCAGGTCATAATCCCCTCACGCTTACCATCTACATAATTTACAACGTAAGCAAGCTGCCCTATTTCATAATAAACTTTTTCAAGTCCCTCTTTTGTACCATCTTTCATATCTGTGCGGGTGCCAAGAGCATAATTTGTTTCTGACTTTATATGTTTTGCCTCTTTATCGAAGTAAGTTGTAATTAACTCTGCGCACAGAGATGTGTTTATCAGCGACGCTAACAGCAAAGTATTGATATACTTTTTCATTAAATTAAATTCCTTGATTGTTTTTTTGGTTGTAAGTAAATCATTCTAGTAAAAATATACTCAAATATACTTTTAGTAAAATAATATTTACCCCTCCAAAAGGAGGAGTAAAAAGAGGGAAGGATTATTTCCAACCGTCTTTAACTACTTTTGTAGATTTTTTGTATGGATATTTTTTCACCAGCTCTTCTACAGAAAGTTTTTGATCACCTTCTCTCATAAAGTGAGCCAAAGTTACCGATGCCCAGTAATCACCAGCATATTTAGTATCTTTAAGTTGTAAAGGAACACCTTTTTTATTTACAGTATGACAAGTAGCACACGTAACAGGACCGACATATTTTCCATCTGGAGAGTACTGAAGTGCTTGTTGGTGTGTTGTAACATCAACAGAACGCTCTTTACCGTCATATCTTGTAGAGTAGAGACCATGTGTTGATTCATGACATGATTGACATGCTATATTTCCATGTGCTTTTGAGTATCTAAACAGAGAGTATTTATTTGGTAAATCAATAGGAAAATATTTTCCACCTGTTTCACTCTCGACAAATGGAGCTAAGTGACAATCCGCACAGTGAGGCTCAGAAGCTGACAACCACCAGTCATTACCACCAGATGCTGCAGCATACGGTACTTCTCCACCTTTAGGATGATTCCACGGTTTAAGATCAAGTGCACCTTTTTCACCGACATTTTTCACTAATGTAGCAGATTTGTGATCTAGGTAATATAACATCACTTCATTATCACCTGTTGATTTAGGGTCAGCAAGCTCAATAAATCTTTTTTTATCACCACCTGCAAGTGCTTGAATCATATCTTTAAGTGATTTGTTTCTCAAAGTTTTACCTGCTTGCGTTGAATCATGAGTGATATTGTCATAGTTTTGTAGACCTTGAGCAATTTTTGTATGACAGTTTGTACAGTACAGACCTCTCATTTTCCTAACAGTTTTTCCATGTTCATCTTTCATTGAAACATTTTTCAATTGCCATTTACCATAATTGTTTAAGAAGAACGGAGGCTTCGCATTTGGATTTGAGTGAGCATCACGTCTTACATAACAACCACCGCCAGAAGTTCTAATATCACCTTTAGAGAAGCGACCTTCACCATATCTATCTGTTACACGGAAGGGATTTGAGTCATCATTCATATTAGGATTTTGGAAGTGAGTCGGATGACATGCTTGACATGCTTGACTTCTACCGGCACCATCAGGCATAGGAACCATACCAAGGTGGAAACCGTGAAGCGCTTCACTTAATGGTTTTGCATGAACAGCTTTATAACCACTAGCAGTTGCACGAGGCTCTTTTAAGTTACCAGAGACATTATCACCGTGACAGTCAGTACAGTTTACAAGACCAACTTTACCAAGTCTGTTTGAAGATGCATCCTCTTTGAAATCTTTTAAGAACTCTGTACCATGATGTGCATCATGTAGTGAAAGAATATTGATAGAACCCTCTGCAAGTCTAGCCATATACTCACTCTCATCCGGATATGATTTCCAGTAAGCATACTCTTTATCACTTAAATACAGACCTTCATCTCTAGCCATTTGTGCAGCTTTACCGTTTCTTGAGTGACATGAATAACAGTTCGGAATATCAACTGGATTTGTACCAAAGTAAGAGACACTTTTCCCCATTGTGTCATGCATAGCACGACCGTCACGAGTATGTAACTCTACAGTAGAGTATTGAAAAGGCTGGAAATCAGTCTCATCTACACTACGAATAGTACCTTTTCTTCTACTGTCATTAAACGCAGTAAGAGGAAGACCTAATGCATCCCAAAGATATGAAGATGTTAAAACAAGTTTCACATCTTTTACAGCAGGCACCAAAGTATCTGTAAATACAATATTACCACCATGTTTGCCTGCATACTCCAAGTATCCACCAGAAATTGGTTTGTTTGTAGGACCACAGTCAATTTTAATAGGTAGATCTCTACCGACTCTTAAACGGTCTTTATCAGTTGCACCTTTTGGTTTTGTACCCTCTAAATCTTTATAGATAAAAAGGTGACTCCAAACATAGTTGGCAACACTGTCATTTGGAGAGTCAAAGTGACCATCACCATCAACATCTTTAGGAACATTGAAGTATCTCATCTTGTTCCCTTCACTGTAAGAGTTGTCTCTTGTAAAATAGTAAAGTTTCACACCATCATCCGGAGATAGGAGTTTAGGAAGTTTTCCCTCTTTTCCACCTCTGATTGCCTGCGCTTGGATGGAATTGTATGGAGGAATTACACAACAGTAATCCATACTAAAACCAACACAGTGCATACCCAGTTCATAATTTACAAATACATTGTAATCATTTTTTGGCTCATACCCACTTATCGTTTTACCTTCTTCATCCGTAGTTATATACGGCTTTAACTTATCTAGCTTAAATGGCGGATTTTTGTCATACGCCATAGCAGTAGCAGCACTCATTGACATAAATGCTACAGATGCAGCTAACGAAACTAATATATTCTTCTTCATAGTTTCAATTCCCCTCGGTTTAAATTTCGAGTCAATTATCACATTTACTTATTTAAGTAGATATTAAACGAATGGTAAACAGAGGAAAATAAGCCATTTCCAACATATAAATATTTCTTTTATATTACAAAAAAGTGATGTATAAGTTTTAACCATATGGTATATAAAATAATTTTATATACACGGTAAAATAACCTCAAAACATTTTGTTTTTTTATCACATAAACAAACAGTTCCATCATGCGCTTCTGCTATTTGGCGGGAGAGAATCAAACCAAGCCCATTACCCTTAATCTTGGTACTTCTAAAGGCTTCAAACAACTCATTTTTATTCTCAATAGCGACACCTGTATCATATATTTGAAATATATGTTTACTTTTATCAGCAAAATGTTTTATCTCTATCGTACCCTCTTCTTTTTCATCAGACTCAATGGCATCTATTGCGTTTATGATGAGATTTGAGAACAACATTTCAAGTAAATCTTTATCTGCGTTTAGTGAAAAATCATCCTCTGGAAAGAGGAATCGTATCTCTTTTGAGTAGTCATAATATTTGATAGACATATCAAGAGATTCTCGTAATTCACTCCATAAAAAGTGCTCTTTTTTTGCAACAACACCTTTTGAAAACATCAAAGTAGCTTTGATAATTCTGTCAATTCTATTCACAGATTTTTGTATCTCTTCAACGATAGGAATATTCTCAGGAATCACTCTTTTTTTCAAAGTTGAACTCATTAGAGAGATTGCACCTATTGGATTTCTTATCTCATGTGAGAGGTGTGCAGCCATCTGTCCCATTGTCGCGAGATTGTCTTTTCTCTTTTGCTCAGTAATATCTGTGACACTCAGCATAACTTTATCTTTATAAGAGGAACTTTTTACAAGATAGGAGCGGGCATCAAAGAGTATCTCATAGTCTTCATCTTTATACTCAAGCTCTTTTAGAAGTTTATAGAGCTCTCTGGCATGTGAGTTTTGCAAAAACACCGTATTGTCACTATTGAGTATCCATACTGCGTTTGGAAGGAACTCTACAAGCTTTTCAACCGTATCCTGCAGGTGAGAGTAGGAACTTTTGAGCTCGTTAAACTCATTTTCTACTTTGTATGTCTGCTCTATAAGAAGATTTAACTCTTCTGGCGTAATCGTTGCCATCTAAAGAGTAAAACCAACTAAGATCTTATACAAAGAGTGGGCATCATCGCTCCCTGCCAACTCTCTAATCGAGTGCATCGCATAGGTAGGCAATCCTATATCTATGGTATCGACTCCTATGCGTGTTGCTGTGATAGGACCTATGGTAGAGCCACACCCCATATCACTTCTTGTTACAAACTCCTGTAGAGGCAACTCCAGCTCTTTGGCAACTCTCATAAACTTTGCAATGGTCTCAGAGTTTGAAGCGTAACGCTGATTTGCATTTACTTTTATAACTACACCTTTGTTAATGTAAGGTGCATGTTTTGCATCATGTTTGGATGGAAAGTTGGGATGAATAGCATGAGCATTATCAGCACTTATCATCAGTGAACTTCGCACCATCTGCACATACTCTTCATAATCACCAAACATTCTTTTAAGAGTAGCTTCTAAAAAACTTCCCCCTGCTCCGCTTGTAGTTTCGCTCCCTACCTCTTCATGGTCACTCGCAATAAAAAGCATAGGTTTCTCATCACCCACACTGCAAAGAGCCAGCATCCCAACATAGCAGGAGAGAAGATTATCAAGTCGTGCACTTGCTATAAAATCATCTCTAAGCCCTACATAAGAGGCTTTTTGCGTATCATAAAAACTAAGTTCATTTGCATAGATCTCTTTGACATTTTGTACACCGACCTTATCTAACTGCCACTCTAAAAAAGCATCAAGCTCAAAATCCTCATTTGTACTCAAAATAGGACACATATCTGTCTGCTTGTTCACAGTTCTCTCTTTGTTCGCTTTGTCATCGAGATGGATTGCCAGTGAAGGTACTATTGCCAGTGGTTTTTGCGCATTAATGAGTGCACTTTTTAGATTATTCTCTCCATCAAGGTAGCTTACACGTCCCGCAAGTGAAAGATCTCTGTCAAACCAAGGATTTAGCAGCAGTCCACCATAAGGCTCCACTCCAAACTTCACTACACCATGCTCTTTTATCACTGCGTTTGGCTTAAGCTTTAAGTTTGGTGAATCAGTATGTGCACCTACCATCAAGTAAGCAGAGTCATTTTTAGGATAGGTAAACGCAATGACAGAGGAGTCATTACGTGTAACATAGTACTTCTTCCCAGCCTCAAGCTCCCACTTCTGTACTTCATCAAGTTTGACAAACCCCGCATTTTCAAACATCATCGCCATATTTTGCGTCGCATGAAACGGAGTTGGTGAAGCATCCAAAAAGCCTAAAAGTCCTTCATTAAAATCTTGTTTGTTCATTGTTTATCCTATAATATCCACAAATTCATTCCCCTCTAAAGCACCGACGATCTGACTTCCTACACGTATGGCAGAGTCTATGACAACATTGTGCAGTTTAGAGACTATGGTCACTTTAAGCGGTCTGTTTCCAGGGTTTTGTCTGATGAGAGTGTAGAGTTTTTCCAGCACATCAAAATCATTTGAGAGTCTTACTGCCAAATTAATAGGTTCAGGAGGAGCCTCTTGCACCTCTTTTTTGACCTTTTTTGTCTCTCTTTTTGCATCTTTGAGTGTCATCAGTTTTGTAACATTAAAACGTGGGCCAAAGTCTGTATGTGTCACTCTCGCTTTAAACGCAACAGGCTCTTCCAAGTCCATTGCAGATAGCTGTTCAAGCTTGTCTGAAAAGAGCATTATCTCGATATTTCCGTGAAAGTCCATCAGGTTGACTATTCCGAACTGATTTCCTTTTTTAGATATCTTTTTCGTTATCTCTTCAACTTTGCCGATAAATATCGCATAAGAGCCATCTTTGATATTCTCAAGCTCAGAAGAGAGCGTATAATTTAACTGATCCAACTCCTTACGGTACTCATCCATCGGATGCCCTGAGACATAAAATCCCAAGGTATCTTTCTCAAATTCCAAGATCTCTTTTAGCTCATACTCATCTGAATTTGTAAGTTCGAGTCTAACCGTAGTTATCTCTTCATCATCTCCAAAAAGACTTCCAAAAGCATTTTTCTTTGCTTCACTTGCTTTTTTGGCTGTCTCTACTATAAGTTCGACTTGGTCTAAAAGTGCCTTTCTCGAGTAACCGTATCTGTCAAATCCACCCGCTTTTATGATGGCCTCAATTACACGCTTATTTACTTTACTCGGCTCTATTCTGTTTACAAAATCCTGTAGTGAAACATAATCACCATTGGCTTCGCGCTCTTCAAGCATCGCATGGATAGCGGCTTCACCTACCCCTTTAATAGCACCAAGTCCAAAGAGAATAATCTCTTTTTCATCTTTTGTGATAGCAGAGAATTCAAGCTGTGAGTCACAAATATCAGGCGGTGCAAGCTCAATACCCATGCGTTTTACTTCATCAATATAGCGAACAACTTTTTCAGTATTGTCCTTGTCTGAAGTTAAAAGTGCTGCCATAAACTCATTTGGATAGTAAGTTTTCAACCATGCAGTTTGAAAAGTAACCATTGCATAAGCAGCTGAGTGAGATTTATTAAAACCATAGCCTGCGAACTTCTCGATCAGGTCAAAAAGTTCTGAAGCGGTTTTATAGTCAAGCCCCTGCTTTGCAGCACCCTCACTAAACTCTTTGTTATACTTGATCATCTCTTCGACTTTTTTCTTACCCATGGCACGACGAACGATATCCGCCCCGCCAAGACTAAATCCACCGATGGTCTGAACAATCTGCATAACCTGTTCTTGATAAACAATCACCCCGTAGGTAGGTTTGAGTATCTCTTCAAGTGCTTCAAATACATATGTGATCTCTTGACGTCCGTGTTTACGCTCGATAAAGTCATCAAGCATCCCAGACTCCATCGGTCCCGGTCTGTAAAGAGCCAAAACCGCAATAAGGTCTTCAAAATTATCAGGTTTTAGACGACGGTTGAGATCCTGCATACCACTGGACTCTATCTGGAACATCCCTACAGTATCACCTGTTTGAATAACCTCGTACACTTTGGCATCATTCTCATCTATCTCATGCCACTTCACATCAAAGTCATAACGGCGTTTGATAAGCTTCACTGCATTTTGGATAACATCAAGAGTCTTAAGACCCAAGAAGTCAAACTTGATAAGATCAACATCTTCCATATAGTTTAGTGAGTACTGTGTCACAAAAGTATCCTCACCGCTTGGCTTGTAGATAGGTGTCTTTTTCCAAAGCTCTTCATTACTTATCACAACACCTGCTGCGTGCATTCCTGAGTTGCGTTTAAGACCTTCAAGTTTTTTTGCGAACTCCCACACACGTGCTGCGTTTGGATCAGACTCGATCAGCTCTTGGATCTTCGGTTCTTTTTGAAAAGCACCCTCTACAAACTTCCCGTTCTTCGTTTTACCATTGAGTGTGATTCCAAGCTCATCAGGAATGAGCTTTGCCATCTTATCAGCTTGAGAAAGCGGCATATCAAGTACACGTGCAACATCACGGATAACCCCTTTTGCAAGAAGTGAACCAAAAGTGATGATCTGTGCCACTTGATTTCGTCCATATTTTCGTACAACATAGTCGATAACCTCTCCACGACGAGCCTGCATAAAGTCCATATCGATATCGGGCATACTTACACGTTCAGGATTTAAAAAACGCTCAAAAAGCAGGTCATACTTCATCGGGTCGATGTCGGTTATCTCCAGTGAATACGCCACCAGACTCCCAGCAGCCGAACCACGTCCCGGTCCTACTGCTACATCTATTCTTTTTGCCTCTTTGACAAAATCCCATACGATCATCATATAGCCCGGAAATTTCATGGAGTTGATGATATTCATCTCAAATTCTAATCGCTCTCTGTACTCTTGATGACGTTCTGGAGGAACAATTTTAAGACGGTTTTCAAGCCCCTCTTTACACTTGTGGACAAAGTATGCTGCATCATTTTTATCAGCCGCACTCATCCACTTCTTTTTCTGCTCTTGCGTAGCATCTTCAGGCAATGGTGCATCATCTTCAAAGTCAAAATCCAATCCCTCAGCTTGAGCATACTCTTGCGTAAATTTAAAGTTTGGAGGTGTCGGTGATTTTACGATCGGTTCAAACTCTTCAACCTTATCCGCAATCTCCTGCGTATGCTCAAGCGCTTCAGGAATATCTACAAAAAGCCTTGCCATCTCCTCAGGTGATTTGATATAAAACTCATGTACAGAGTGGCGCATACGGTTTGGATCATCATAGAGTTTATTCATCCCGATACACATAAAGGCCTCATGGTACTGTGCATCATCAGGGTAAGTATAGTGCGTATCATTTGTCGCAATGATTTTGATACCTGTTTCACGAGAGATCTTCAATATCTGCTCATCAATATAGAGCTGATCGCCGATACCGTGACGCATAATCTCAAGATAAAAATCATCTCCAAAGATATCCTGATACTCACGTGCTACAGCAAGCGCACCATCATATCCAAGTGCACCGTTTTTGACATTTCTCTCATTTTGCAGATTTAGATGCCAGTTCACCTCTCCCTGCAGACATGCAGAGGAGCAGATTATCCCCTCGCTGTGTTCACGCAGCTCTTTTTTATTGATACGGGGAAAATAGTAAAAGCCGTTGATAAAGGCTTTTGAAGATAGGTACATAAGGTTCTCATATCCCTTTTTATTTTTGGCATACAAACAGATATGAAAACGCTGTTTTGTACTTTTGTCATCAAGAGTTTCACCATTGTGGATGTAACCTTCCATCCCTATGATAGGCTTGAGTCCTGCAGCTTTCATCTGCTTATAAAAATCAATGGCACCAAACATATTTCCATGGTCGGTCATGGCAACACTCGTCATCCCAAGTTCTTTTACCCGTGAGACAAGATTTGAGAGTTTGTTAGCACCGTCAAGAAGAGAGTATTCTGTATGTAAGTGAAGATGTGTAAATTGTGGTTTTGCACTCAAAATATCACCTTTAAAATAGTTAAAATATAAAAAGGATTATAGTGAAATTGTCTTAATATTACTTACTGATTTTTATGTAATTAGCTAGAAGATGTTCCCACACGGAGTATGGGAACAAGAGGAGTTAGAAGTCAAACCTACTGAAACAGTTTACTCCATGCTTTGTCAATTTTTTTGACAAGCGATTCTGTTATGCCTTCTACTTCCTGTAGAAGTTTGCTGTTTTGGTGTAAAACACCGATAACTTCTTCAACATCACCGAAATAGTCTAAAATTTTCTTAAATTTTTTCTCTCCTATTCCTTTGATAGAAGTTAAAAAGTCACTTAACTCCTCTTTTGTGATTTGCAGTTCATTCTCTACAGATTCACTGCTCTCATCTTTTGTCGGAACAGGAACTTCTATGTCTGATTTTTTCTTCAGGCTTCTTAGAGGCTTGAGAGCAAGTTTGTCTTGATAGTTCCACTTTTCACTTGGCCACTCTTCAGTGTATCTGCGTTTAACAGGGTACATTTTGTACTTTTTATCAAGTTCATGTATGTAAACTTCTGCTTTTCCGTACATTTTCTTTTTATTTCCAAAGTATGCACCGTCATAACTTGGATTGAATTTTCCAAATGTTATATGTCTCATAGTTCTTAGTAAATCAGGTGAAATTTTTCCCAACTCTTCCCAGTTAAACATAGGTGTATGTGGTTTTCTAAATCTACCTTCACTTAACAACCACATCACATACTCCCCAATCCAGTCACGGATGTAAGGAAACGCAGCAAACGCAGTGGCACACTCTAAGATGCGTACTTTGCCATCTTTGCCATAGGCAACATCACAGGCCCAGTACTCAGCTTTTGCAGCTTTGGAAACTTTTACAGCCAAATCTAGGACAGATTTTGGAACATCATTGTAGTCCATACTTCCGCCTTGAGATGTATTTGTAAGCCATTCACCTTCCGGTGCACGACGCCAAAATGCACATACAGGTTTATGCCCTATAAGCATTACGCGAATATCTGCCTCCATAGGAACAAAATCTTGAAAATATACAGGATGGTATCTTTTTTGTGCAAGAAGTTCTTTTGCCTCTTTATAGCTGTCAACTTTATGCACAAAATATCCGCCATAATTAGATGGTCCGTAAGATTTTTTGATAATCTTTGGATATTTTGCTTTTTTAAGTGCTTTATCTGCCTCTTTATGATCATAATAAATATATGTTTTTGGTATAGGCAAATCATACTTCCATGCAAATCTCGTTACATTCTCTTTTGATTTATTTGAGAACTGTGTATCTAGTGATGGAATAAATCTTACATGAGGCAGTTCACGGGCAATCTCGCGAAAAGTCTCATACGCAGTAGCAGGAACGTTCCCAATAAGAACATCAATTTTTTTACGTTTTACCTCTTTTATAAATCTCTCTTTATCATTTTTCCAATGATACACAACAGTCTCTATTTTGTTTGGCCACCCTTTGAAGTTTGAGTGGTCAAAAAATCTCAGGACATAGTCCATATATAAAAAACCTAACTTTGGTAACTCTTTATTGCTTAATCCCATGCTACTTATTCCTTAGTAAATGTAGTTAAATTATTTAACTTTTTCTAGATACTCAGCATCAACAGTGTTGACTTTTACAGTATCACCTTCCAATACATGATATGGAACCTGAATGACCGCACCACTCTCAAGTGTTGCAGGTTTTTTACTTCCACTTGAAGTATCACCTTTAAAGTTTGGTGGAGTATCCGTGATAACAAACTCCATAATTTCCGGAGCCTGAACAGAGATAGCATTTCCTTTATAGAATACGATATCTACATTGATTCCGTCTTTGAACCATTTAGAAGCATCATCACACTGCTCATAGGAAAGACCAAGCTGATCGTATGTTTCATTGTCCATAAACTGATACATCTCACCATCATCATATAGATACTGCATCGTTTTGTAGTCAATCTCAGGTACTTCAAACTTATCACCTGCGTGAACAGTCTTCTCAACCACTTTTCCGTTTAAAAAGCTCTTCATCTTCATACGAACAAACGCAGCACCTTTTCCCGGTTTTACATGTTGAAATTCCACTACTTTATATGGTACTTCGCCCACTACTAGACGAACATTTTTTTTGATATCTCCCATACCGATAGTTGCCATTAATACACCTTTAAAAAATATTTTGAATTATTTTACAATAAAAGGGCTTACAATTGCTTTTATCTGAAGAATTTACCCTTCTCACATTTTGACAGAAAAGTCAGCTAAATGGAATTTCTCCTATAGGAAGCGGTTTTGCAAAATAATAACCCTGAAAATGGTTACACCCAAGCTCTTGTAAAAGAGCCACATGTTTTTCATTTTCTACACCCTCTGCAATAACTTCGATATTCATACTCTCGGCAATAAGAATAATACTCTTGATAATGGCAATGTCAGATTGGCTCTCAAGCATTGAAAACACAAAAGACTGATCGATCTTAACCTGATCAAAATCAAGATATTTTAAATAGCTTAAGGATGAGTACCCTGTACCAAAATCATCTAATGAAACACGCACCCCTAACTCTTTGAGTTGATGAATTTTTATATTAACATTATCAAGGTTATCAACCAAAATAGACTCAGTAAGTTCCACCTTTAAAAGCCCTTTTTGTATATTATTATCCAGTAACGCTTTTGCAATGTAATCCATAAAATTTTCATCATTAAACTGTTTTGCACTCACATTTATCGAAAGAGTCCATTGAGAAGTTTCATCATTTTGATGCCATTGTGCCAACTGTTTACAGGCGGTTTGAATAATCCATTCCCCCATACTAATAATAAGACCTGATTTTTCTGCAACGGGAATAAAATCATTTGGCGGGATTAAGCCTTCTTTTGGATGATTCCACCTTATGAGAGCTTCCGCACCATAAATTTCATTATTATGATACTGCATCTGATAATACAACTCAAACTGCTTTTGCGTTAATGCCTTAAGCATCTCTGAATACCTGTTAAAATGTACAAGTGACAATTGCATGTTTTTATCAAAAAATGAGATATTTAATGCATTTTGTTTTGAAAAAATCAAAGCATTTTCTGCTTCTAAGAGCACTTTTTGTATATCTTTATCCCCATTCTCAAAAACCGATATGCCAATATTAGATATAAAATTCACATTTTGGGAATCTACTTTAAAACCTTGATGCAGGAGATTGTAAATATATTGTGCTTGCAGTTTTAAACTTACTGCAGCATCTTGAATATTCTTATCTGACAAGGGAAGACATAAAGCAAAAGTATTTTCAATTTTTGCAAACATAATACACTCAGGTATTTTCTCTTCAAGTAAATTTGTGATTTTTTGGAGGATAATATCACCGACTTCTCGAGAAAATGCATTATTTAAAAGTTTAAAATCTTTAATATCAAATATGACAATTCCGCTGTAACCATCTTTTTTATGTTTTGCGTAGTATTTTGTAAGTTTTTGTAAGAAAAGTGTTCTATTTGCAAGACCGGTAACAGGATCATACTGCTCTAAATAACGTAATTTTCTCTCTATCTTTTTTTGAAGTGTAATATCTAAAAAAGAAGAGACATAATACTGAAGCTTTTTCTCTTCATCCAGGACAGTTTGTATAAGAAGATTTTCTTCAACTATTGAACCGTCTTTTTTTCTGTTTTTCACTTCTCCCTGCCAATATCCGTACTTTTTCAAAGATTCAAACATATGCCGATAAAAGTCCGCATTATGATATCCCGACTTAAGGATGGAGGGTGTTTTACCAATCACCTCCTCCTTTGTATAGCCTGTGATTTTACAAAAAGCATCATTCACCTGCAAAATAGTATTTGAAGTATCTGTGATAGCCATACCACTTTGAGTGTTAAATGCTGCCGCTGCTATCTGTAGATTTTTATGACTCTCTTCTATTTTGTCAAGCATAATATTTACTTTATCATAAAGTATACCGTACTCATTTTGTTCTTTTGTATATATTCGATTATGCAATACTTTGATGTCAATTTTTTCTAAAAAGTGTACAAGTTTTAAGATTGGTTTTGTAAAGGACTGCGAATAGTATGTCGCCAAAAGAAAAGAGATTAAATACATCACCAGCAAAATAATAACAAGAGCAAAAGCATCTTTTTTCACTACATCCAGAGTACTTACACCTTTGAATGTGTAAGAGATATACCCTAAGGGGGTATTTTGATAGACAGCATCAGTGTAAAGATGAAAGAAACCATTTTCATCATGCACTGTACGGTCAAAATCTTTAGGCAGAGGTGGCACTTCAAAAGAGTTTCCGTCTTTGGAAAATCTAAATATAGGAGTAGAGTCCAGCTTGTAAAGTACCAGTTTTTCAAGTTTGTCAAAAGACTTAAGTTGTGAAGTAACTTCGGCCGCTGCAGAAACATCATCAAGCAAAACAATTTTTGCGATATTCTGACCGACAACACTTCCCAATGTTTTAGAGAGCTCTTCTATTTGGGCATGCTGATTGCTCACATACCAATAAACAAAACCGATATAACCCATCAAACCTGTCGATAACGTTACAAATAAAATAATAAAAAGAAGCTTTCTTCTTAGTGAACCTCTAAATTTTTTCTGATTCAAAGTACCTACTCTTTTTTAGCAGATGGATTCTCCACAGGAACAGCATCATCATTGCCCCACTCTTTCCATGAACCATCATAAACAGAAGCTTTATAACCAAGCTGCGTCAGGACAATATAATTTAATGCAGCTTCAGCTCCACCATCACAGTATAAAATAATCTCTTTGTCTTTTGGTAAAACACTATAAAGCTTTTTAAGATCTTTAAAGTCTTTCATTTTATTTCCATCATCAGTTACCTGATAATTATTGGTACAGGCAAAATTTTGTGCTGTAGGAATATGACCAAATCTTTTTGCTATTGACTCTTTTCCCAAATAGGAATCTTTTTTTCTTCCGTCAATAATAGTTTTTTTACCAATTCCCATAAGGGTACTGAGCTTTGTTTGGATTTGTTTATCATCAACACGAGGGACAAACTCTTTTCTCGCTATCACCGTATCTTTTTTTGAGATAGGAAGATGTTTTTTCAGATAAGGACCATAAGCATACTCTAGTAATCCAACATTTTTGTGTCCAAGTACCTCAAGAATCCAATACGCCCGTGCTGCCCAAAAAAACTGTCCGTTGTCATATACAACAACAATCGAATTATCATCTATGCCTGCATTACTGAAAAGCTCTTTTAAAAAATTTAGTTTAGGCATCATCCATGTTTTTTCATCAAAAAGATTTTTCAAACCGGGGATGTTTACTGCTCCTTTTACATGACCTTTTTTATAGGCACTGTAATCTCTGATATCCAAAATAACAAAATTTTTATCATCCAAGTGTTGTTTTACCCATGCAACAGATACAACATTGTCAAGCTGCTTAGTATCCGCTGCTGCTAAAAACAGAGAAGCAGACATCAACACAATAAATATACGAAAAATCACTTTCAACCTCCAAATAACTACTATTAAGTTAAAGAGTATAATTTATTATCTCTTAATAAACTCTTAACAAAATCTTAAGTATTTTACTTGCACACAGTAAGTTTTCCAAAATTTTCGGGCTGTTTATAAGAAATGAAAGATAGTAAAAACTACTTTATCCATCGTTGCTGACAAACAAAAAAATTAAGCTATAATTGCATAAAAAATATGGATATCTTTGTATGAAATTTACTTTGCAAGCAACAAGCGGTAAAGCACGTGCCGCAACCATTGAGACCACACACTCTACTATCAAAACACCTGTATTTATGCCTGTTGGGACAGTTGGAAGTGTAAAATCTTTAGATGTACATGATGTTTTAGATATGTTAGGCGCTGAAATTATCTTGGCAAACACTTACCACATGTACCTGCGTCCCGGTGACAAAACGGTCGCAAAGATGGGAAAACTCCACGGTTTTACACAATACCCGAAAAGTTTTCTCACAGACAGCGGTGGTTTTCAGGCCTTTTCTCTCTCAGACATCAGTAAACCAAAAACAGACGGTATAGAGTTTCGCTCTCACATAGACGGGAGCAAGCACTTCTTTACCCCGAAAAAAGTGATAGATATCCAACACAATCTCGGTTCAGACATCATGATGATACTTGATGACCTTGTAGCACTTCCTGCAACTCAGGAGCGCATCAAGCTAAGTATTGAGCGAACAACGGCATGGGCAGAGGAGTCCATAGAGTATTTTCGCGCAAAACAAAAAGAGGGTGTCGGAATTGACCAAAATATCTTTGCTATTATTCAGGGAGGAACAGACAAGGCCTTTCGTACAAAAAGTGCTACTGAGCTGTGCGCACTTGATTATGACGGTTTTGCCATAGGTGGTCTGAGCGTAGGTGAACTTAACAATGAGATGTACGATACAGTAGAGCATACGACACAGTATATGCCAGAGGATAAACCACGCTACCTTATGGGTGTCGGAACACCTGAAGACCTCATCGAGAATATTGAACGCGGTATTGATATGTTTGACTGTGTTATGCCTACAAGAAATGCAAGAAATGGAACGCTCTTCACTTCATTTGGAAAAATGAACATCAAAGGTGCAAAGTACAAAGAAGATGCAGCACCGATAGACCCAGAGTGTGAGTGTATGACCTGTAAAACATACAGCCGTGCCTACATCAACCATCTATTCCGTTCACGTGAGATAACTTACTTCAGACTCGCGACAATCCACAATCTACACTACTATCTCAATCTTATGAGAGAGATACGTGAAGCTATTTTAGAAGATAGATTTGCTGAGTATAAAAAAGAGTTTTATGCTAAACGCAGTTAGAAAGTTCTAAAGAAGAACTTTCCCAAACAACACTTCCCCATTATACAGTGACTGTGCATTTTTCACTGTATACTCTTCATTGATATTAAAAAGTATGAAATCTGCTTTTTCCCCGACTTTTATCTCTCCAGCTTCATATCCAAGGCTTTTTGCAGGGTTTTGAACAGTTAGTCTCACTAATTCCTGCATCGTTATCATTCCAGGTTTTACAAGTTTTGTATAGTAAAGAGACAGTGCATCGCCAAGTGCTTCACACCCGTATGCTGCATCAAAGAAGGCTACCTCTTTATTGACCGGTGAAGAGGGTTGGTGCAGTGTTGTAAGGGAATCTATCTCTGTGCGTTTGAGGGCATCTTGCAGAGCAAGCATATCTGTTTTACTTGCCAGTGGAGGATTAAGCTTTGCAGTGGTGTTAAAATCATTACACGCTGCATCACAGTTGAGAAGGTGGTGAACAGATACCTCACAACTCACTTGAACACCCTCTTGCTTTGCTTTTGTAATAAGCTCAACAGAACGAGGAGAGGCAATGGCCTTAAAAAGAATCTTAATGTCAAAATAGCGTGCTATCTCTATCATACGTGAGACATGCAACACTTCACTCAGCTCCGGAATACCTGCCAGACCAAGGTTTGAGCTGACATCACCATCAAGCATGACTCCTGCGTTTATAAGTGAGTTATCTTCCGCTTTACAAAAGAGTGTCACACCGTACATCTTCACATACTCGGCAATCTTTATGGCGATGTTGTTTTTTGCAATCGTGCTCATATATGGAGCTATGGCACCTTTTTTAAGTAAAATGGCGATATCTGAGAGTGTCATATCCTCTTTGAGCGTATTTATCATAAAATCAACATGAGGTTTTTCTATCTCTTTGATGCCATTTTGTGCAAATTCAAGTACTACAGTGTCCTCAATAGCCGGATTAGTATCTGCGTTTAGCACAATATGCCCTACTCCGCCTCTACGTGCTTCATCAGCTACAGCAGCAATACTTGTTGCGTTTAAAGAGGAGTCAACTACTCTGACATTTGTATCTACAAGACTCGGAAGCAGATACGCACCCTTGGCATCAACGACTTCATCATCTCTAAGGTTCATGCCGATCTCTACGATAACTCCATCTTCAATCCTGACATCGACCTCTCTCTCACCGGAAGTATCACAAACTATCGCGTTTGATATAAGCATTTTAGACCACCTTTGATATAATGTTCGTATTATAAATAAATAAGGCTTAAAACTCATGAAAATTCTCGTCTCTGCACTTGAGCACTCTGCAAATGTGCATCTCAAATCACTCAAAAAAGAGTTAAGCGATGATGTCGAGTTTATAGGTATCTTTAATAAAGAGCTGGGAAAACCCATAGTCGATCTTCGTAGCCTTGCAATTATGGGCTTTGTAGATGCTCTTAAGAAGTTACGATTTTTCTTCAGACTTGCCGATGAGATGGTAGAGCTCTCACAAGAGGCTGACAAAGTCCTGCTTATGGACTCTTCGGGCTTTAACCTCCCACTTGCAAAAAAGATCAAAAAAAAGTACCCTGACAAAGAGATAATCTACTACATCCTGCCTCAGGCGTGGGCATGGAAAAAAAAGCGTATCCCTATTTTGGCGCGTACCATAGACAGACTTGCTTCCATCCTGCCTTTTGAACCTGATTATTATCCAAAAGATGCACCTATTGAGTATGTGGGACATCCACTGCTTGACCAAATTACTACATTTAAGACAAAACTCTCTCCTAAGATTAAAAGAGTCGTCTTTATGCCCGGAAGCCGTAAAGGTGAAATAAGTAAACTGATGCCGGTATTTAAAGAGCTGCAAAAGAGACTCAGACTAAACGCAGTGCTTATTATTCCCGAGCATTTTACGCAAAAAGAGAGAGATGCGCTCTATGGAGACATCACTGCGTTTGAGATTTCACATACTCCGCATGAGACACTTTATGAAGCTGATTTTGCATTTATCTGCAGCGGAACTGCTACACTTGAAGCCTCTCTTATCGGTATTCCATTCATTCTTACATACATTGCAAAGCCGCTTGACTATTTTATTGCCAGCAGACTTGTAAAGCTCAACTATCTCGGACTTGGAAACATTATGTTTGAGAAGTACAAGAACCAAGCACTGCATCCTGAGTTTATCCAAGATGACGTTACGGTTGAAAATCTTATAAAAGCGTATGAAGAGTATGATAGAGAGAAGTTTTTACATAACTCACAATCTTTAAGAGCCTACCTCCAACACGGTAGTTCAAAAAGAGTTGCCCGTATTATCGAAGGAGAGGATTAATCCTCTGATTTTGGCTTACGGGCTTTGATATTTATCTTTTTACCTGTGATTTTTACATTATCTCTTGGCGTTCCGTCATGACGATGATTACGCTCTCCGCTCTTACCTGAGAAGATCGCCTTTCCGTTTTCATCTTTTCCAAGAAATTTATTTGGAGCTTTTTTCTTCTTTGCCCATCTATCATCTTTTGATTTATCGCTCTTTTTAAACTCTTTTTTGGGTTTGTCAAACTTCTTTTCTTTGTCAAATTTTGGTTTTTCTTTATCAAACTTTTTCTCAAATACAGGTTTATCCTGAGTACTCTTTTCGTAACGTTTTTTCGCTACCTCTTTTATCTCATCTTTAGAGAGTTTTTTTGCTTTTGGCTCTTTTGGTTTCTCTTCAACAACAGGATAATTAAAACCTTCAACACTCTTTTGTTTGATAGTTCGTCCTAAAAGCATCTCGATAAAATGGAGCTCATTTTGCTCGCTCTCATCCAAAAGCATAAAAGATCTCTCTGTTGCTTTTGCTGCTCTTGCCATATAGACAATGTTTTTTATAGGCATATCAAAACCGATGACAATCTCTGCTGTAAGATCTGTATCTTTTACAAGTTCTTTGTCTTCGTAGACTTTGATATCTTTGTTTGTCAGTTTTTCTTTTATCTCTGAAGCATCTTTTGCAGTTACTACGATGATAGTAGAAGCTGCATTTTCCTCTATAAGTTTGTTTAAAAGTTCTGTTTTTTTCTCAAATGGGCATTGATAGACACGGTGGTTGTTGGGCTTGATAGTTAAATTGTTTGATGACAAATTTCGTTCCTGTAAAAGTATTTTTAAAATTATATCCATAAACTCCATAAATTATGCTATTATGAAGAGATATAGTCAATAGGAAAGAAAAATAAAGACAATTACATTTAATTCACTCGGTCTCTCAGCTCCGATTTTAAAAGCTGTGAAAGAACAAGGGTACGAAAACCCGACACCAATCCAAGCTCAGGCGATTCCCGTAATTCTTCAAAGAAAAGATATTTTAGCAGGTGCACAGACAGGAACAGGAAAAACAGCAGGTTTTACTCTGCCACTTTTAGAGTTGCTGCTTCGCAAACAGGCTCCAAAGAAACATAAAGTACGTGCACTAATTTTAACACCGACTCGTGAACTTGCACTGCAAGTTGCTCAAAACGTAGAGGTTTATGCAAAACATACACCTTTTAAATCA
The DNA here is from genome assembly GCA_964499805.1 of uncultured Sulfurimonas sp. Taxonomy (GTDB): domain Bacteria; phylum Campylobacterota; class Campylobacteria; order Campylobacterales; family Sulfurimonadaceae; genus Sulfurimonas. Next base: position 54,941 of record CAZCMR010000003.1, on the reverse strand, counting down.
GCGGTAATATTTGGCGGTGTAAAAATCAATCCGCAAATTACGCAACTGCGTAAAGGTGTAGATATTGTCATAGCGACACCGGGACGTCTGCTTGACCACATCTCCCAAAAAACGATAGATCTCAAAGAGATAGAGTTTTTAGTCCTTGATGAAGCAGACAGAATGCTTGATATGGGATTTGTAAATGACATCAAAAAGATCATTAACATCATCCCAAAACAGAGACAGACACTGCTTTTTTCGGCAACTTACTCAGATGCCATTAAAAAACTCTCAAATCAGTTCTTACAATCTCCTACACTTATAGAAGTAGCACGTACGAATGCATCCAGTGAAATAGTACAACAAGCTGTTTATCATGTTGACAAAACACGTAAACACGAACTCTTAACACACCTTATCAGTGAAGGAAAATGGAAACAGGTCTTAGTCTTTACAAGAACCAAACACGGTGCAAACCGTCTAAGCGGACAACTTGACAAAGACGGTATCTCTTCAGCTGCCATTCATGGGAACAAGAGTCAAAATGCACGTACAAAAGCACTTGCAGACTTTAAAAAAGGTGAAATTCGAGTCCTTGTTGCAACCGACATCGCAGCACGTGGAATCGACATCGACCAACTCCCTCATGTTGTAAACTACGAGCTTCCAAATGTAAGTGAAGATTATGTTCACCGTATCGGGCGTACAGGTCGTGCAGGTAACAAAGGCGAGGCGATAAGCCTTGTCTGTGTCGATGAAGATGAATTTTTAGCAGGTATTGAGAAACTGATTAAAAAAGATATTCCAAAAGTATGGCTCAAAGGTTTCAAACCAGATCCAAGCATCAAAGCAGAACCTATCAACATGGGTGGAAACCGCGGTGCTAGAAACAAACCAAGAGGTAGTAGAAACAATACAAACGCAAGAAGAGGCAGAAGGTAAAATTTCTACTCTCTATTAGCACTTAAATGTTACACTACTGATAAAACTTACTAAAAAAGGATACAAGATGTGGAAATATCCCTTAGATGAGGAGCTCTTTTCAAAATTTGAAAAATACTCAAAAGTTGCCGGTATTGCATTTATTATACTGGGACTTGTCGGAATTTTCTATCCGGCTTTTATGACACTTGCCACTGTGACTTTTGTTGCATGGCTGATGATGTTTGCAGGTTTTATAGCCGGCTACTTCACATATGTAAGTGATAAAAGCGATGTGATGGGATGGTTGAAGAGTTTTGTACTTATTGCTATTGCTCTGTTTATGATTTTTTACCCTATGAGCGGTGTCGGTACTGTCGGTCTGCTTCTGGCTATCTACTTTTTCATGGACTCATTTGCCAGCTTCTCCTTGGCACTCTCTATGCGTCCCGCAAAAGGGTGGATATGGTGGATGATAAATGCTGTTTTCTCTATGCTAATAGGAATCCTATTTATCGTAGGCTGGCCTTTTACATCTCTTTACCTCATAGGTCTCTTGGTGGGATTCTCCCTCTTTTTTGATGGTATATCACTACTTTTTATCGGAAATATCTTTAAAAAGATGAAATAATATGCCGACTGCAAAAGCATTTGGTCTTTGGAGTGCTGTCTTTTTAGGCATAGGCTCTATGGTCGGTGCCGGTATTTTTATCGTTATCGGTCAAGCAGGTGCGATGGCAGGTAACATTGTTTGGCTCTCCTTCGTCTTTGGAGGGGTGATTGCACTGCTTAGTGGATACTCTTTGGCAAAACTTGCGGTGCGTTACCAATCACGCGGCGGAATTGTAGAGTACCTTGTTCAGGGATTTGGTGAAAATATCTTTTCCGGTTCTATGGGTGTTATGTTTTACTTCTCCCAGCTCATCGCCATCGCTGCAGTTGCAAAATCATTTGGAACCTATGCTACAACTTTTATGGTACACAATGGTGATACTTTTTGGATAAATATTTTTGCCATTGGTATTGTTATACTTTTTACTTTTATCAACCTTATCGGCGCATCTATAGTTGCAAAATCTGAAAATATTATCGTATTTATAAAACTGAGTGTTTTGATCATTTTTGCAGTAGCAGCACTCTTTAGTATCAAACCGGAACTTTTAAGTCTGCACGATATGCCACCTGTCAGTGGCATGTTCTTTGCCATAGGTATTACTTTCTTTGCATATCAGGGTTTTAGTGTTATCACCAACACTGTTGAAGATATGAAAGACCCACACATCAATATGCTTAAATCGATGTTTGTAGCAATTTTGCTTGTAGCGGGTCTGTATGTACTGACAAGTATCTCTGTTCTTGGAAATTTACCACTGGATAAAATCATTGAGACAAAGGATTATGCACTCGCTGAAGCGGCAAAACCTATGTTTGGAGAGTGGGGATTTAAGATTATGGCTCTCACAGCCCTTCTTGCAACTGCTTCAGCTATAAACGCAACACTTTTTGCTGTCTCAGATATTGGCTACACTATGGCAAAAGATGGGGATCTGCCAAAAATCTATGAGTACAATATCTACAACTCATACGAAGGTCTTGTTATCAGTGCCCTGCTTATCATTCCTATGATTTTGTTTTTTAATCTCTCACAGATCACAACCGTAGCTGCGATTGTTATGCTTCTTATCCAAGGGACAACTCACATAGCACATCTTAACCTTATTAAGCATACAGGTGCAAAAAGATACATAGTGGTACTCGCTATCTTGGCTATGTTTGGAGTTGCAGGTATCACACTCTACTCGACATATAAAACAATGCCTGAAATCGCATACTATCTCATAGCTGCGTTTGCTATTGCGTTTAGTGTTGAGTTTTTACTGCGTTATTTTAACAAACGTGTTATCTCCAAACAAACACTCTAATATATTTTAAAGAGATTCCAGATGAGCTAAAAACTCATCTGGTTCTATAAATCCTATAATAGTTTTCGATTTCATCACTTTTAAGTCTGTATCAAAAAAGAGAATTGCAGGAGGTCCAAAAACACCATACTTTTTACTGAGTGCTTTTTCCTGTTCACCATTTGCTGTAACATCTGCACGAATTAAGATGTAATCATGCAACTTTGCCTTTACTGCTGCGTTTGAGAATGTTACTTCATCAAGTTCCTTACATGACGTACACCAATCAGCCGCAAAATCAAGCATTATCTTCTTGCCACTGTTTTCTTGCAGCACTGCGTTTAGCTCATCTATAGATGTAACTTTTATAAAATGCAGCTCTTTCGTTGGAGCGCTTACACTACCCTGCACACTTTGAGCTTTTAAAAATCCGAGTGGCTGGGTCATACTTGGAGCACCAGCAAGTACACTGACAAAGAGTGCCATAGAGTAACTCAGCAGCACAAACGCAACACTGCGTTTAAAGATATGCCCCTCTTTACTAAACGCATCAAGATACAGAGCAAATCCTATCCCCACAAGAGCATACAGGAGTGTTGTAACACTGTTATCAACCACTTTTTCAAGCATCCAGATAGAGACACCCAACATCAATACACCAAAGACTGCATTTACCATAGTCATCCAAGCACCCGGTTTTGGCATAAACTTTCCAGCACTTACACCAACCAAAATAAGAGGAATCCCCATCCCTATACTCATGCTAAAAAGAGCCGCACCGCCAAGCAGAGCATCTCCTGTTTGTCCTATGTAAACTAAAGCACCCGCAAGAGGTGCTGCAACACAGGGACCGACAATAAGAGCAGACAAAAACCCCATGATAGCCACACCGGCATAGCCACTTTTGTGAGAGTTTGCACTCACTTTTGCGACTAAAGCATCAGGGAGTTTCAACTCATAAAACCCAAACATACTAAACGCAAGAGCAACAAAAACTCCTGCAAATGAGTAAACGACCCACGGAGTCTGCAGTGCAGCTTGCAAGTTAGAGCCAAAAAGTCCGGCCAAGATACCTGCGATGGTATATGCTACAGCCATTGCTAAAACATAGACTAAAGAGAGCACAAAGGCTTTTTTGGTTGTAAGCCCTTCACCTTGAGAGATAATTACACCTGATATAATAGGAATCATAGGAAATACACAAGGTGTTAAAGAGAGTAAGAGTCCAAAACCTAAAAATGTTGCCAAAACTACAATAAAACTACTTGATTTAATTGTATCGGCAATAGTATCACTCTCGGACTTGCTGCTGTTACTCTTTTGTAACTTTGGCATTGATGCAGCACTACTCTCATCTAAAGAGAGTTTGTTGCTATCTATCTTCAGAGTAAAAACTTTAGAACTAGGCTCATAACACAACCCCTCCTCTGAACATCCCTGATAAGAGACTCTGACTTTCACATCCTGTATACCATCTACACTATTCTCTTTTGCAAGAGTCAGAACAAAATTTGGTGACTTCATATAGACCTTGTCACCACCATGCTCAACAGTTTCAGGTTTATCAATGTTTTTAATAGAAAAATCTTTATTATCTATAAGTTCTACTTTTACCTCTTTATCATAAAGATATATTTTCTCACCTAAAGTGACACCTGCTTCTATCTGCATTTTATCATTTACTTTTGCATAGGGAGCGAATGCTTCATCTGGCATCAGAAACTTCCCTGCGTTTGCTAATCCTAGCGTTAAAGTAAGTAAAAAAAAGATTTTTACAAAAATATTCATATTTTGCTATCCTTACCTGTTTTATAAAAAAATTATATCACGTTAATGTGTATATAGTGTGTAATTTTCTCATTATCTTTGAAACAATATAATACCAATAGAGAAATAACAAAAAGGATTTTTATGATAGATTTGGATACCGAAATATGTGTATGTAACTCATTGAGTGTAAAAGATATAGCAGAGTGCATCAAACAAAACAATCTGCAAACGCTCCAAGAGATGCTTGAGAATGATATTTGCCCCATGGGTGACAAGTGTGAAGCATGCCGCGATGAAGGATATCACAATGATGGTCTAAATTTACCGATGGTACTCTCTATGGTAAAGAACAAACAGATATAAAAGAGAACTACTTCTCTTTTACATCCTGTGGAATTTCAATAATAAATTTTGTTTTTCCATCTTTACTTTCTACGAAGATATCTCCGCCAAACTGTTTTTCTAAAATCATCTTTGACATATAGAGCCCCAAACCTGTACCATTTTTCTCTTTTGTGGAAAAGTATGGTTCAAAAAGTCGCTTCATAACATCTGCTTTGATACCACCGGCTCTATCTTCTACCACTATCTGAATTCTTGAACCGTTTATATGACTGCTGATAAAAATTACTCTCTCTTCTTCTATATCTTTATTCTCAACATAGGCATCAATAGCATTGTTTAAAAGATTTAAAATCACCTGTATAAGTTCACTTGAGTAGATATTTAAAGAGAGATCCTCAAGTTTGTCCATCTCTATGCGAATATTCTCTTTTTTCAGTCTCGCATCAATAAATCCTATACTCTTTTGAATAAGCTTTTTAAGAGTTGTGTGTGTAGTATTTTTATTTGGCTGAAAATATGTTTTAAAATCATCAATAGTATTTGAGAGATACTGAATAGTATCATTTATCTCTTTGAGAATTGTAAGCAATTCCTCTTTTGTCACAGATTGGTTTAACATCTCCTGTAACTGAATATTGGAAATTTTTAAAGCTATCATATTTAAAGGCTGTCTCCACTGATGGGCAATCATACTTATCATCTCCCCCATAACTGCCTGTCTGGACTGCTTTGTGAGTATCTCATCTTTTTGAATCAGCTCATTAACCTTCTCTTGGACATTAATCTCTAAAGAGTCATTGATCTGACGCAGTTCTTTGGTCTTTTTTGCAACACTCTGTTCAAGCTCATAGTTAAAACGTTTGAGTTTTCTTTGATAGTAAACCATTATAAGTAAAATCACACTCATACCTGTTAGAAGTGCAAAAACCAATGTATAGTCTGTTACTTTGTGGTAACGGGTCAATCTCCATCTCGACATAACTGACTGGATTTTATTCTCAGGAATCGAATTAAGTGTTTTTTGAATTATTGAAAAAAGCACCGGTTCATCTTTTTGAACACCTACACTTGCTTCAAGTTCGTGATCTTTTGCTAAAAAACCATTGATTTTAAGTTTCCCGTAACCATATTTATCAATAAAATAATCTGCCTTTTCATCAATGGTCACAATAGCATAGGCTCTGTTGTGTAACACTTTTTCAAGCATTCTTTTTTTATTGTATTCTACTTCTATATTGAGATAAGGGTAGTAGTAATTAAGATAGTTTTTATATGATTCTCTCTCTACTATAAGCAACTTATCTTTTAGTTCATGCGGATTTTGTATAAATGATTTATCAAGCTTGCTGATGAGTGTAAAATGTGTTACAGCAATAGGTTTTGTAGTTCTAAGCATTGTAAAATTATTGACACGAGTAGCTGTAATAGAGAGCAGTTGACACTTCTTTTGCTTCAGCTTTTCAAACAAATCTACTTCAGAAGTCGATTTTATAGGTGTAAATTCAAGACCAGTTTTTTTTGATATGAGTTTATATATATCTGCCATCATCCCCGTATAATGACCATTCTCAAAACTATCAACAGGTACTAAATCATAATTGGTACACATTTGTATTGTTTTATGTTTAGCAATATAGTTTTTTTCTTCTTGTGTAAAATGGAGAGGGTTATCTTTAGGTTTAAAGATAAACTGCTCCAAAGTTTTTTTCTTCCCGACATGATACTCTTTTTGAAAATGGCGCATCTGCTTATGTAAAAAGTTCACATCTATTGAACCAATATCATAAATATAAGGCAGTATAAGTTTATCTATTGCCTTTGCTTCATATTTCAAGGCATCTATTGGAATCTGAGGAGCATACTTTTTATGAATAATGTCAATAAGTTCTTGTTCGTGTGAGAGTGCATACTCCCATCCTTTAATAGATGCTTTTTTTAATGCCTCTACTCTATTTGGATGTTTTTGTGCCTCTTGTCTGGAGGTAAAAAGTTCCTCTTGGAGCGTAAAAAGGTTATCATTTGAAGGATCCAAGATATTGTATTGAACCCCTAGCTTATTAAGCTTGTATGGCTGGTCTGATATATATGCCGTCATTGCATCCACTTTTCCCTCTGCAAACTCTTTTACACTAAAAGTATGCGCTACATATGTAAAAGAGTCCAACCCTACATTATATCCTCTAAAATAGGGACCAAAATTCAACTCCATATCTGGCTTACTTGTACACATAATGCGCTTATTAATTAAATCTTTAGGAAACTTGATCTCTGGTTTTGTAATCAAAACTAAAGCAGAACGTTTAAAAAAGGAAGCAACAAGTACCACCGGTTTTCCCTTTAAATACGCAATCAAAGTTGAGGAGTTATAAACACCATAAGTAGATTTTCCGGATACAACATCATCAATTACATCAGTACCATTATTAAATTCTTTTAACTCTACATCAAGTCCGGCATCTCTATAAAAACCTTTCTCTTTAGCAGCGATAAATCCTGCAAATTCAAACTCATACTTCCAATGCAGCTGCAAAGAGACATGCTCCAGCTTTTTTTGTCCATGGTTAAGTTGAGCATGAATGGTAGAAATGAAAAGAAGCAAAAACCAAAAAACTTTCATCTACTGCTCTTTTACTCGCTTGAGCACATTCTCAAAATTTCCCTCTATTATCTCAATTGAACATGCCAACATAAGATTGAGAGGATAAGAAAAATCTTCTATCAATTTTCCCTCTTTATCCACAAAGTTTTCTCCATCTTTAAACTTTTCATCCGCTGAGAAAGTCTCTAAATACTCTTGTGTGCTCTCAAGATAACCATAGACTTTTTTTCCAAGTCCATAAGCAAATCCACACTCCCATACAGTTCCGCTGTCTGCCTCTTTGCCCCTAAATTGATTGAGATTGGCTATCACAATATCAGCCTGCTTAATCATAGCAACATTTGCTTCAAAAATATCTTGTGCTATTTTATGTTTTTCTTGAGAGAAATCAACAACATTATCCAGTGGATAAAGTCCTTCGTACCCATATTTTGCACATAATTTTACTAATTCTTTCCCAATTTGTATTGAATCTTTTTCAAATACATCAGGTCCAGCAATATAAATTTTTTTCATCTGCTCTCATTTTTGATAACTTTAGTACTATTATATCACGTTATGAGTAACTTAAATCGTGATTAACTTTTACCTGGCTTTTCAAGAGAAATTTCTGTTTAAGCACTTCATTAGCAATTCTTGCCTAATATAGTTTTATAATTAAATAAATCAAACAATAATGTAAATGGAGCAAAAAAGTATGCCAAACAGACTAGCAAAAGAGGACAGCCCTTACCTGCAACAACATAAAGACAATCCGGTAGATTGGTGGCCATGGTGTGATGAAGCGTTTGAGCTTGCCGAAAAAGAGAACAAAGCGATATTTATAAGCATCGGTTACAGCTCCTGTCACTGGTGTCATGTAATGGAAGAGAAGGTCTTTGAAAATGAAGAGTGTGCAAATATTTTAAATGAAAGCTTTATATCTATTAAAGTTGACAGAGAAGAGCGACCGGACATTGACAAATATTACCAAGAGGTACACCTGCTTCTCAATCGTCGTGCCGGGGGATGGCCCACAAGTATCTTCTGTACACCACAGAACAAGCCATTTTTTGCGGGAACATATATTCCACCTGAGTCAAACGCAGGAAGTATCGAGGGGATGGGATTTAAAGAACTTACAACACTCATAGCAAAAAAAGTAAAAGAGATGGATCCAAAACTCTTTGAGAACGCTGATGAGATAGAAGGATTTTTAACTCATAAAGAGCATCCAAAAGAGGCAACTGTGTTAAAAGAGGAGTTCTATAAAAATCTTCTGCTTCAGGCAAAGAACAACTACGATACAAGAAACGGCGGATTTTCCCAAAAACCGAAATTTCCTCATGCTTCGACACTAACCGCACTTATGGTAACAGATAGACTCTATGATGAAAAAGCTGCAAAAGCAATGATAGAGAACACTCTTCAAAATATGACTAAAGGCGGGATGTATGATCTTGTTGATGGCGGTTTTTGTCGATACAGTGTAGATGAAAAATGGCTTGTACCGCATTTTGAAAAGATGCTCTATGATAATGCCCTGCTTTGTGGTATCTATGCAGAGGCTTATCTTACATACAGTGATGAAAAGTACCTCAAAACTGCAAAAGAGATAGCAGATTTTTGGTATAACTTTATGAGTGAAGATGGACTATTTTACAGTGCAAGTGATGCTGACAGTGAGGGGGCTGAGGGTACTTACTTCACTTATACCTATGAAGAGGTATATGAAACCCTTATGCAAAACGGTTACAACGATGCACAGAAAATGTGCGAAACCATGCATGTAACACACCACGGCAATTTTGAAAACGCTCAAAATATCATTCGCTTTGAAGATGAGATCCCCTCATGGTTCAGTGATGTAAGAATACTTCTGCAAAAACTTCGCCAAAAACGTGAGTACCCCTTTATAGATAAAAAGGTACAGACATCATGGTCAGCAATGATGATAAACTCACTTTTCAAACTCGGTGCAATAGATAGTAAATACTGTGATTTGGCTACGCAAAGTCTTGATGAACTTCTGGGTACCATGTATATAAATGACAGACTCTACCACACGACCCTAATCCATAAAACACCAAAAGTAGAAGCATTTTTAGAAGACTATGCTTTTCTCTCGCAGGCACTGCTTACTGCGTTTAAATATACACAAAATGAGCTCTATCTCATTCACGCTCAAAGATTTATAAACAAAGCACTTGAAGAGTTCTACGATAAAGGTCTGTGGAACTTCAGTGGCGGTGAATTTGCAGTAAAAGCAGAGATTACAGACACAACTTACACAAGCTCGGTAAGTATTATGATAGATGCTCTACTTAGTCTCTCTTCACTGCTTGAAGATGAGAAGTACAGACATTTTGCTTTTAAAACGATGGAATACAACTCTTATGAACTCGGAAGAAGACCCATCTACTATCCTTATATGCTAATACAGGTACTCAGATATGTAAAAGGAGACAGAATCATAAAAACTTCAAAAAGCAATCTTCAAAACAGTGCTTATAAACTCTCTAAAATTCGCTATCCATTTACTCTTTTTAGAGAGTCTCAAGATGAAAGTTATATGATATGCGGAGAAAAAAGCTGTTTTGCAAATACAGACAAAATTGATGATATTAACACAATAATATCCAACTCATTTTAATACAATAAAAGGAAACAAATATGGGGCATGACAGAAAAATACTCGATGATGAGATAAGTGACGGGGTAGAACTTGAAGAGATAGTGCATGAGGAGCGCAGAAAAGAGAAAAAAAGTATTTTAAAAAAAGAGGAAAAGAGAGAAAAAGATCCCCATAAAAAACGTGTGGCTATCTGGGTAAAAGATGAAGTACTGCGTTATGAAGATGAGCTCAAAACACTGCAGATTGAACTTTTAAAGATGCAAAATTACATCAAAGAGACAGGTCAAAAAGTACTGATGATATTTGAAGGTCGTGATGCCGCAGGAAAAGGCGGTACCATAAAACGCATCACAGAACATCTCAATCCTCGTGGTGCAAGAGTAGTTGCCCTTGATAAGCCAAGTGACAAAGAGAGAACACAATGGTACTTTCAACGCTACGTACAGCACCTTCCTGCAGCAGGTGAGATCGTTCTCTTTGACAGAAGTTACTACAACCGTGCCGGCGTTGAACCTGTCATGGGATTTTGTACACAAGAGGAGCACAAGGAGTTTCTTCATGAAGTTCCGGAGTTTGAAAAGATGCTTGTAAATTCAGATATAAAAATATTTAAATTTTACTTCTCAGTCTCTAAAGATGAACAGAAAAAGCGTTTTCAAAAGAGACGAACAGACCCTCTCAAACAGTATAAACTCTCTCCTGTTGATGAACAGTCTCAGGGTCTATGGGATAAATACACCATAGCAAAATACTCTATGCTTCTTGCTTCACACACTGACTATGCACCTTGGACGATCATCCGTTCCGACAATAAGAAAAAAGCAAGAATTAACACTATCAAGCATATTCTTAACCATTTTGAGTATCCAAAAAAAATATCCAAAAAGAAATTAAAAGCAGATGAGAGTATCCGTATCCACGCAAATGATGAGATAAAAACCATGGAAACAGAGATGACACTCAAAAAGAACAATGCCTGAGTATTAAATAATTTTAGCTATAATCCTCTTTTTTAATAAGAGAGGATTATATGTTCAAAAATTTAGGTAAATTTATCTTTATGATAGAACTTGGATATAAATATATCAAAGTTTTTAAACAGAGCTACTTTCACCCCTTCATCACACAAAAGTATGCCTACCAAGAGCTCTCACATGCGAGACAGGAGTACTCAAACAAAGTACTGAAATTTTTAAATATTGATGTAAAAATCATAGGAGAACTTCCCAAACAAGACAAAATTCTTTATGCTATCAATCATCGTTCACTTCTTGATATTTTAGTAATGGAGAATGTCTTTTCAAAATACCATAAAAATGGTACATGGATAGCAAAACAGGAACTTTTTGATGATCCTTTATATGGAAAGTTTTTTGAATACAGCGGCTGCATCAGTGTTGATTTGGAAAACAAAAGAGGTCTCCTTACATTTTTTAAAAAGATCAAAAAAACATTTGCAAAAGTGGATGACATGAATCTCTACATCTTTCCAGAAGGTGAAAGATTTAATGGAGAGGGACTGCAAAAATTTCAAGGCGGTGCACAAAAAATCGCAAAAGCAAATAATCTTGATATTGTTCCTGTCTATATTAATGATAAATTAGAAAAAGTATTTCAAGAGGCACCATTTCAAGAAACTTATACCGTAGAAGTAAATATCGGTGATATTATAAGCTATGAAAATCTAGAAGAGAAATATATGGAATTTTATAATTCAGTCAAACAAAGAGAGAAAAAGTAGATGAAACTAGGTGTAAACATAGACCATGTCGCAGTTCTAAGAGAAGCAAGAGAGGTCAATGACCCAGATATACTACAGGCACTCTATGTTGCGTGTGAAAACGGAGCACAACAAATCACTATACATTTAAGAGAGGACAGACGACATATTCAAGATAGAGATGTCAAAAATATCTTGATGCACTCAAAACTCCCAGTCAATCTTGAATGTTCCATAAACACAGAGATACTTGATATTGTCAGTGAGTTCAAACCCCATCGTGCGACCTTGGTTCCTGAAAAACGACAAGAAGTAACTACTGAAGGCGGTCTTGATGTTTTTGGTCTCTCAAGTGAGATCTCTTATGCTATAGAGCAGCTCCATGATTCACTTATTCCTGTTTCGCTTTTTGTTGATCCTACCATTGAAGCGATGGAACAGACAAAGAATCTCGGTGCAGAGATGGTAGAACTCCACACAGGACACTTCTCAAATCTCTTTGCTATGCTTAACTCATCACTCCCCTACTCGAACCACTCGGTAAAAGAGCTGGAACTCTCACGCACAGAGCTCAGCACTCAACTTGAAGAGTCCATCGAGCAGATAAAACTCTCAGCAATCCATGCACACAAGCTCGGTCTTGAAGTAGCAGCCGGACACGGACTAAACTATCATAATGTCTATGAGATGATGAAGATAAAAGAGATAACAGAGCTTAACATCGGTCAAAGCATCATCGCCAGAAGTGTTTTTACAGGACTTGCAGAGGCAATAAAAGAGATGAAAAAGCTTACAACACGATGAGTAAACCTACAATCGCTATCAGCATCGGTGATTTAAACGGTGTCGGTATTGAGATCGCCTTTAAAGCCCATAAAGAGATCTCCAAACTCTGTAATCCCATATATTGCATCAATGACACGATGCTTGCACAAGCAGCCGCTCTTCTAAACGCAGCAGTCCCAAAAGAGTTCAATACTATAGCCGTAGATGGAGATTTCACCATCGAGTCAGGCAGTGTAAACGCAGCGAGCGGCAGATACTCGTATGACTCTTTTATGAAAGCCGTAGAGCTGTGTGAAACAAAAAAAGCAGATGCGGTTGTAACACTTCCTATCCATAAAGAGGCATGGATGATGGCAGGGCTTGAGTACAAAGGACATACTGACCTGCTACGCAAGCATTTTCACCAAGAAGCTATTATGATGCTTGGATGTCCTGAGATGTTCGTTGCTCTCTTTAGCGAGCACGTTCCATTAAAAGATGTTGCATCTTCAATCAAATACAAAAAACTAAAACAGTTCTTTTTAGACCTGCATAACTCTATAAAACATGAAAAAATTGCAGTTTTAGGACTCAATCCCCATGCCGGCGACAATGGTGTTTTAGGGAATGAAGAGCTCGTCATTACCAAAGCCATCAAAAGTGCAAACAAAAAGATAGGCTTTGAACAGTTTGTCGGTCCTGTTGTACCTGATGTGGCATTTGCACCCTATTTTCGCAAAAATTACCACTATTTTGTAGCGATGTATCATGACCAGGGTCTCGCACCGCTTAAAGCACTCTACTTTGATGAGAGTGTCAATATCTCGCTCAACCTGCCAATAGTACGAACTTCAGTGGACCATGGCACTGCGTTTGATATTGCATACAAAGCAAAGGCCAATACTCTTAGCTATCTAAACGCAGTAAAAAGTGCTATAAAATTGATAAAAGAAGCCTATTAGAAGATAATTATTATCCTTTAAGTTTCATTTAGCTATAATTCTATCCAAATAAAAGATAATTATTATCTTTAAATATTATTTATAGGAAAGAAAATGAAAATAGTAATTACAACAGCTTTAATAGCTTCATCACTTATGGCAAACTCTTTGATTGAAGATGCAAAAAATGCAGGTTTGGTAGCAATCCCCTCTTCAAACGCAGCCTTGATGAAACTTATTGATAATCCAAAAAATCACATAACTGATGAGAAAGTAGAGTTAGGAAAAAAACTTTATTTTGACCCGAGATTATCAAAGAGTGGTCTTATCTCTTGTAATTTTTGTCACGACCTCAGTGAGGGTGGTGATGATGGTATGAGCGCAGCTATTGGACATAAATGGACTCCAAATCCACACCATTTAAGTTCACCTACTGTATATAACTCCGTATTTAATACGGCTCAATTTTGGGATGGACGCAGCCCTGATTTAGAAGATCAGGCACAAGGACCAATCCAGGCAGCACCAGAAATGGCAGCAACAAAAGAGCATGTAGTTGCTACAGTCACATCCATGCCTGAGTATATTCAAGAGTTTAAAAGAGCATATCCCAATGATCCAAAAATTACATTTAAAAAAGTTGCTGATACCATTGGAATTTTTGAGAGAACACTAGTAACACCATCAAAATTTGATGACTTTTTAAATGGTGATAAAAATGCCCTTACAGCAGAACAAAAAGAGGGTCTTAAAACTTTCATCAAAGTTGGCTGTACTTCATGCCATACGGGCATAAACTTAGGCGGAAGTATGAATATGCTCAATGTAACAGCTAAATACAAACATATGAATGTAGGTGACTTTAAAGGAGATGCTAATGGTATGGTAAAAGTGCCTACACTTAGAAATATCACACAAACAGCACCATATTTTCATAATGGAGAGATAAAAACACTTAAAGAGGCTATTGTTGAGATGGGACGTATCCAGCTTGGTACAAAAATCACAGATAAAGATGCAAAATCTATAGAAGCATTTTTAACATCACTTGATGGAAGAAAACCTACAATAGAACTTCCTGTTCTTCCTGCTTCTACAACATCAACTCCCCAGCCAGATTTGAACTAAAATCATAGCAAGTTTATCTTGCTATGGTATATTTAATATTAAAAATGTATAATTATTAATAAATATTTATTTTTGTAGAAAAAGGAGGTGGATACTTATGGAAAACATATTACTGACAGATGATGAGAAAGCTTTACTCAAAAACCTGGCAAAACTAGCACTAGAAGAAGCAGTAAAAAACAATCGCAAAGTGGCAGTAGACTCTTCAAAACTCCCAAAAATTTTTACTAAAAAACTAGGTGCTTTCGTAACACTTCATAAAGATTCCAAACTACGCGGATGTATCGGAAGATTTGAGCCTGATCAGGCACTTTACGAAGTTGTCATCGACATGGCTATCTCTGCTTCACGATATGACACAAGATTCAGACCTGTAAGTGAAGATGAACTTGACAGCATTGATATAGAGATATCTGTTCTGACTCCCCGAAGAAAAATTGATTCAGTTGATGAGATAATCATAGGAAAACATGGAATCTATGTCGAGTATGGTGCACGAAACGGTACATATCTACCACAAGTGGCTACTGATATGGGATGGGATGCAAAAGAGTTCTTTAGAAGTTGTTGTGAAGAAAAAGCGGGAATAGACCCCGCCGATTGTCCAAAAGCGACAATCTATGTATATGAAGCTATAGTCTTTTAACTATAGCTTATCTACTGTTAATCCCACCTCTTCTAAAAAGTGACGAAGTTTTACTATAGCATCTTTTGAAAGTTCCGGTCTGTGAGAAAGCGTAAGAGAGTGCTCTTTACCATTTAGATGAATAATTGCGCGGTGCTCTTTGTTTACTTCTACTTTTGCCCCATAATGTTCTAATGCTGAAAGCAACTTTTTACTCTCAATATTACCCGACATTGGGTGCTCAAATATCTTCTGAATTTTTTGTTTATGTTTACTCATCTATCTTCCTTATATTTATTTAATTTCATTGTAACACAATATTTTTATCAATAATGCTACTTAAGTCACATTATTGATACATTATCTCTTTTTAAATATGAGAAGAGTTTTATCCTCACTGTCATAAAGAGAAAAAGTTTGTTTCTCGATCAGTTTCAAACCTGAAAGCTTCTGAAAAAGCTGTATCTTATGAAAATACTGGACAATTGTATCCTGATATTTTATATAGCTTTTATCTTGCTGCTTCTCAAAAAGAGTAAATTTTGTATGCAGTTGGCTGTTTTGAAATTGTGCATCTACAATGAGGAATTCATCATCACTCTCATTACTCATAGTTCCCTCAGCAACATCACTAAAACCATAAAGAGTATTGATATCTGCTATGAAAATCCCATCATCATTAAGTTTCTCGGCGATAGCATCACAAAATTTCAGCAGTTCGTCTTTGTCCATAAAGTTTAAAACATCAAAAATACTGACAACAGCATCATACTTGCCATCAACTTTAGAAACATCAACACACTCTGCATCAAGTCCCTGAGATTTACACTCTTCAACCATAACAGAACTCAGATCAACACCTTTACAGCTTACACCGTCACTTATCATACGCTGCATAAATCCGCCACGGCCACAGCCAACATCAAGAAGTGTCTTTACATTGTAATCATCAAGCTCTGAACGGTACAGGTCATACAACGCTTCTGTAGCCTCTTCAATCCCTAAAAGATGTTCAGCTTTTGCATATAGATCAAGATTTGTCATTAGGCTTTTTGTTCTGCTTTAATCACTGCGTTTATCTTCTCATAGATATCTAAAACTTCATCTTTTTTAGAGATATATGAGTTTTTGTTTGCGATAAGATAAGTAGAACTTGTCATGATATCTTCAACAACTTCCAAGCCGTTTTGCTTCATTGTTGTACCTGTCTCGACAATATCAACAATCATATCTGCAAGCCCGATAAGTGGTGCAAGCTCAATAGAACCGTAAAGTTTTATAATCTCAACACTTACTGCTCTCTCTTCAAAATAACGCTTCGTAATATTTACCATTTTAGACGCTACTTTGAGTTCAGGTTTGCTCAAATCAAGCTTCTCACCCTTTCGCATCCCGATAGCGACTTTACATACACCGCGGCGTAAATCTAAAAGACGCACAACATCAAGCCCCTGCTCTTCAAGCGTATCCAGCCCTACTACACCGATATCTGCTGCCTGATGATAAACATAGGTTGCAACATCTTGGTTACGGACAAGTAAAAAACGAAAATTCGGAGTCTCTAAAATCAATTTTCTATCATCAAATTTAAAACTGTCACCAAAAATAGTTTCAAAAATCTCTAAAGTCTCTTTGGCAATACGACCTTTTGGAAGTGCAACAGTCAACATAGTTTCTCCTCATTCTCTTTTATAATCTTTTTCATAGCATTAAAAATCAATCTCTCATCAATTTTTGCATCTTTAAATATCTCTTTAAACTTCACAGCATCTCCACCAGTTAAAATTATTGGCAGTTTATGGGATACAACTTCAAGATAGAAGCCTTTAAGATATCCATAGCTTATTGCATCTTGTGAATTTTTCGGCATTATATCCAAGTCACACTCAAAGTTAAATGAATATGCAAGCGCAGGAGAGATATTTTCATAACTTTTTTGCATAGCCCTAATGCCAGGGTAGATAAAACCACCACAAAACATACCCTCTTTTACGACATCAACAGTTACAGCACTTCCTGCATCAACAACTACCGCATCACGAAGCGAATACAGAGCGACAATTCTGTCAATTCCCATCGTCTCATAATATGGACTTCTATCTACAAACGCAGCTAAATCTACCCAGTTTGGCAGGTTTTGAAGTTTTTGATTGACCGCTGCGTTTACAGAGATATAATAGACTGTGTCGGTAATATCAGACGGTTCAAAACTCTTTGTATCTTCTTTAAACGCACTCTCAGCATTAAGAAAATGGTATGAAGTATTGCCAATGTCACAAAGAAGCATTACTGGATTTTCCAACCTGCTTCTTTAAAAGCTTTTTGCGCTTTGGAACAGAGTGGTGCATCGATAAATATCACTTTGTATTTAAAATTATGCTCGCAATAGAGTGTTAACTTCGCATAAATCTCTTCAAACTTATGCACATCTTTCATTAAAATTCTACTTTTTTGGCTCACTGCAAAAATAGCCCAAAAATATCCGTAAATATCTGTCGCTTTGTAAATTTTGATTTTGTTTCTAATTCCTAAATCTTTAGGAGCAATCTCTTGCATTTTTTTATAAATTTTCCCTTTTTTTCTTAGAGAATCTACTACCATCTGCATATCTACACCATCACCTTTTATCATTTTTTGACATAATATACTCTTTGCACACAACTGCTGAAAGTGGTTTTGAAAAGTAGTAACCCTGAATATTTACACACCCTTGAGCAAAAAGAAAATCCAACTGCTCTTTTGTCTCAACACCCTCCGCAATAATATCTAAATTCAAATTTTTTGCCAGTGCGATAATAGTCTTAACGATAGAGACAGAGTCTTTATTATGCGGCAGATCTATCACAAAACTACGGTCAATCTTAATCCTGTCAATAGGCAGTTCTTTAAGGTAAGATAAAGAGGAATAGCCCGTACCAAAATCATCAATGGATATTGAAACACCCAACTCCTTTAAATCATTTAAAATTTTTGAAGAGCGTTTAGGATTATTCATAATCTGACTCTCTAGGATTTCCAGTTCAAGATACTCCGGATTAAATTTTTCATCTAAAATGATCTGTTTAAGTTCACTTACAAAATTTCCTTTCTCCAGCTTTTTCGTTGAGATATTTACAGAGAGTTTACCTACATCCAATCCCTCTTGCTGCCATTTGAGAACTTGTCTCATAGAGTGGGTGAGCATATATCTGTCTATGTCAATAATCAAATCACTCTCTTGGCAAAACGGAATAAATTCAGATGGATAGATAATACCTTTTTTAGCATCTTTCCAACGTATAAGTGTCTCAAGTCCTATAATTTTGTTTGTTCTTGCATCAATCTTTGGCTGATAGTAAGGAACCATCTCTTCATTTTTAAGAGCATTTCGTATATTTTTATCAAGTTCAAGTCTTTTTTTCGACATTTTCCCCATTGATTCATTATAGGAAATATAGTTATTTGGTCCTATATCTTTTGATATATACATCGCAGTTTCAGCATTTTTAAGTAGAGTATCGACATCATTTCCATCTTTACCTAAAATACTTCTGCCTATGCTGAAGGTGATATGAATATCTTTATTCTTAATATAGAACGGTTTTTTCATCGCAAAAATAATTTTTTCTATCAAGTTGGTATTGCTGACATCTGTCATTTTTGTCTCAACCAAAACAAATTCATCACCACTGATTCTGGCAACGATATCATCTTTATGTGCACACTCTCTGAGTCTATCAGCCACTTTTTGAAGTAAAATATCTCCTATGTCGTGCCCGTAAACATCATTAATCTTTTTAAATTTATCCAGATCAAGAAATACAATTCCGACCTGTTCATCATTGATTTTTGCATCAGAGATGATGCTATCAAGCTTATTTGTAAGTGAAACCTTATTATCCAAACCGGTAAGAGGATCATTCATAGCAATAAACTTGATAACATCTGCCTGTCTTTGAATTTCCAAATCTTTTTCTGCTAAATCATCCAGGAGATCTTCATAGTAATCATCCACACTTTTAGAGTAGTTTGTAATAAAAACTTTATACAACAACAGTACCAAAAGTAAAAAGAGTAAAATTGCCATCAAGATGATACGTTCTATCTCTTTATCAACACTCGAGAGGTCTATATCTTGCAGTTTTTTTGCAATTATAATTTTTACTTTATGTTCAGGATTGAGGTTGGAGAGTTCAAATGCACTGATAAGCAATCCACTGCGTTTATCAACAATATATCTACTAAGATGACTCATCTCTTCTCTAGGCATGATATTGATAGTCTCAACTAAATTAGAAAAATAAAACGGGTTGGATAGATAACGACTCTCGTTTGTATCTACAATCGCTATTGCACTGTAGTGCTTCGCATCAAAATGCATACTAAGTGCGTCAAAGTTTACTTTTGTTATAAGTTTTCTGAGATGCTTCCCCTTTTTATCATAAAAAGGCGCTGAAGCTGTAATGGTAATATATGGAGTGTCTTTATGAAAAAGAACATCAGTCTCTATTATCTTCTCTGGTTTTTTATTTAACTCTTCTTCATATGAGAAATCAATATTGTTAAATAACGAGTACCGTTTAAGTGTAAGAGCAACTTTCGCATTATTTTCAGGAGAAAACTGCGACATAATAGCAGCTGCGATAGAGACCTCTTTTCTCTTCTCGTTAATACTTTTTTCAAAGTCATAAGCGAGTTCTTTAGCACTTTTAAAGTAGATATCGTCTTTGAGTCCCTCAATAACACGAGAAGAGTAGATATATCCTATACTTCCGACTATTGTAAGTAAAACTCCTCCAACAACTGTTTTTCTAAATCCATTTGCCATATATTATGTATTTACCTATTTACTTAACCCAAGTTCTGCGAAAAGTGTTTCAAAGTATT
The DNA here is from genome assembly GCA_964499805.1 of uncultured Sulfurimonas sp. Taxonomy (GTDB): domain Bacteria; phylum Campylobacterota; class Campylobacteria; order Campylobacterales; family Sulfurimonadaceae; genus Sulfurimonas. The sequence continues at coordinate 34,764 of CAZCMR010000003.1, read as the reverse complement.
CACTTATTTCTAAAAGTTCCTCTTTTAAGAGACCAAAAGCCTTATCTTCTTCATACCACTCTTCAATTCTCTTTACACTGTCACTTTTTTGACTCTCATCTAACTCAGTTGCCTTTTTTACAGCATCTTTGATTTTTTCTAAATGTTCTTTGTGTTTGTGTGCGCTCATATTTTTTCCTTTATGTTTAATAATTTGTATATTTTCCAGCTTTTACTTCACTGCGAAGCTGCTTTATCTTTTTATCCATAATATTAAGTATAATATCTGCAGCTTCTGCATCATCAGCCTCAGGAACATCCCAATCTGTGATTTTCATATTTGCTTTGAAGAGTAGTTCTAACTCTTTTTCAATCTCAGCTTTTCGCACCGCCAACTCTTTTATAACAGCATCTGACATAATAAATTCCTTTTTTTCTTTTTAGTATACATCAATTGGGTTAAAATTAGATATATTTTGGGATTAAATCTTTTATTTTTTGATATATTTTTTCAAAATCTGTTGAATATACTCTTGTTTGGGCTATTGCAGTTATAAAATTAGTATCTCGCTCCCAGCGAGGAACCAAATGCATATGAATATGTTCTGCGATTCCCGCCCCACCCGCTTTACCTAAATTCATACCAATATTTACGCCCTGTGCCCCAAACCCCTCTTTTAGAAGCCGTACACATTTTTGAGCTAATGCCGACATATGCAGCCATGTTTCACTAGGAAGTTCTTCAAGTTTATCAGTGTGAAGATGTGGAATAATCATAAAATGACCGGGAGTATAAGGGTAACGGTTCATCACTATAAAACAGTGCTCATCCCGATAAAGAAGATGTAATTTTTCATCTTCACTCTCATGTGAACTTATATAACAAAAAACACATCCCTCAATCTTCTCCCCACTCACATATTCATCCCGCCATGGCGCATACAGTATATCTTGCATAGACTCTCTTCCTTTTAAAACCATAGTATAACTCTATTTAATTTAAAAAGTGTAAAATTGCTCTATGGATTTAACAACTTTATTAATTGTACTAACAGTAGTAAGTGTCTTTGTGTTTGATTTTACAAATGGCTTTCATGATTCTGCAGACATGGTAGCTACTGCAATAGCTTCACATGCGATGACAGCCAAAAGTGCCATAATGCTTGTCTCTTTTTTTACCTTTTTAGGACCTCTTGTTGTCGGTTTGGCTGTTGCTGATACTGTGGGAACATTTGTCAATATTTCTCATGCTCCGCTGCGTGATGCCCAAGCACTTACTATTGCAGCACTTATGGCAGCCGTTACATACAACCTGATCACATGGAAATTCGGGCTTCCATCATCTTCTTCAAACTCTTTGGCAGGAGGACTTGTCGGAGCCGGACTTTTTGTAGTAGGAGCAGATCAGATAAATTGGGGAGTAACTGCTCTAGAGCATGGCGAACTTACAGGGGTTATGAGAGTCGTTACCGGACTCTTTGCCTCTCCATTTTTAGGCTTTATTATCGGTTTTATTGTTATGAAACTTATCTTTTTCATTTTTAAACATTTTACAGTAAAAATTCGTCCTCTTTTTATAATATCACAATATTTCAGTATCTCCTGGCTTGGCTTTTCACATGGTGCCAATGATGCCCAAAAGGGTATGGCAATTATTGGTATGATACTCTTTGCTTCACACCAGACAGAAACATTTTCAATTCCTTCATGGGTTATTTTAATGTGTACATCAGCTATAACACTTGGAACTATGTTTGGTGGCTGGAGCATCATTAAAACCTTGGGCTTTGAGCTCTACCACATCAAACTTATCCATTCAGTAGCCAATCAAATAGGTGCTGCAGTGGTAAATACTTTGGCCACTGCCATAGGTGCACCGACATCAACCACACAGGTAGTAACAGCTACTCTTTTGGGAAACGGAGCGGCAGAGAAACCCTCTCATGTCGCTTGGAAACGTGCTGGTGAGATTATTCTTGGCTGGCTTGTAAACGTACCCATCTCTATGTTTTTTGGAGCACTTTACTCATATATTCTTATTAAAATTTTAGGAGTTTTTTCATGATTATCTCATTAATAAAAAAGTATATTTTACCAAAAGAGGTAGATTTTTTATCTGCTTTAAATGAACACTCTATGACAATAAAAAAAATTACAGATGATTTACATAAATGTTTTTTAGAAAATGACAACAAAAGTTGTGAGGCTATTTTACAGGACCAACACAAAGCAAAAGAGATTCGCGATACAAATATGAAAAACCTGCTTGACACCTTCATAACACCTTTTGACAGAGAATCCATCTACCGCGTCATCACGCAACTTGACTGGATAGCCATCAGCATACGACACTTTGTTATAGAGACAAAAGCCTATAATATTACACAGCTTGACGAGAAACATGCACCTCTTATAAAACAGATTCAGCTCCAGGCAGAGCTTCTCACTGCAGGTTTTAAAACCATAAAAAGTTCCGCAAATAAAACTGCAGACAATGCACAAAGAGTTAGGGATGCTTATGATGACTTGATGGATATATATGTACAAAGAATGGCTGAACTGGCTAAATGCAAAGATACGCAGGAGATGTTTATCCAAAGAGAGATTTTCAGCCAACTTAAAGAGATAAGCAAACGCATGCAGATGTGTGCAAACTCTCTTGAAGATATTGTTATGAAAATCTCTTAAAGAAATGCAAAAACCAGATCCGGAAAGAGCAGAACAAGCCCAAGTCCCAAAAGCTGTAAAAGAATAAAAGGGATAATACCCTTATAAATATCTAATGTACTTACACTCTCACCTGCCGCACCTTTGAGAAAAAAGAGTGAGAGTCCAAAAGGCGGGGTTAAAAAAGATGCCTGCAGATTCATCGCGATAAGTACACCAAACCAGATAGGATCGATCCCAAACGCAGCCATAACAGGCACTAAGATAGGGACAATGATAAAACTAATCTCTATAAAATCGATGAAAAAACCAAGTATAAATATACTCAACATCGCTACAGAGATAAATACCCAGACATTCCCGATATCATTTGAAAAGAAATCAAGTATCAAATCACTCCCGCCAAGCTCGTTAAAGACAAGGCTAAACGCAGTAGCACCGATAAGTATCATAAATATCATCCCACTGAGTTTCATCGTCTCAAAAAGCGCATACTTTATCATCTCAAAGTTGAGCGTTTTATTTACGGCTGAGAGTATCACTCCACCCACGACACCAAACGCAGCAGACTCGGTAGGTGAAGCGATACCCGCAAAAATACTTCCTAAAACAGCCAGCATTAAAAGAAGAGGAGGCACAATCGCCCTAATAACATCAAGAAAATTGATTTTCTCTTCAGTAACAATGGCAGGTGCATCCTCTTTATTTATAAATGCACGGATTAAAATATAAAGGGCATAGAGTGAAACAAGAGTAAGTCCGGGAAGTACCGCTCCCATAAACAAGTCACCCACACTGACACTCATAACATCACCCAAAACGATCAAAATGATAGAAGGCGGAATAATCTGTCCAAGTGTACCGCTTGCCGCAATCGTCCCAGAGGCAAGACCTTTGTTGTAGCCTGCATTTAGCATCAGAGGAAGAGCGATAACACTCATCATAACAACAGAAGCAGAGACGATACCCGTAGAGGCTGCGAGTATCGCACCCACAAGAACAACACTGACACCGAGTCCGCCTCGAACACCTTTAAAGAGTGAACTCATAGAGATGAGCAGTTTTTCCGCCATACCCGACTTTTCAAGTATCAGCCCCATCATAATAAAAAGAGGAACGGCCATAAGCGTTGTATTGCTCATAATACCGTAGATACGAAACGGCAGAATATTAAAGATCTCTAAGCCTAAATGCGGAATAAAAAAAGCAAATATCATCGCCACACCGCCAAAGGCAAACGCAACAGGAATACCCAAAAGAAGAAGTAAAAGTGCTACTACAAACATTACCAAAGCTATCACAGTTCTCTCCATCTTTTGATGTCACTCAGAAGTTCTTTAAAGGCCTGTAGTGCAAGTAGGATAAAAGAGAGAGGCATCAATGCCTTTACAATCCATCGGTATTTGAGTCCACCCGGATCCGAAGATGCCTCATGCTGTAGATAACTCATCTCTACAAAGCCTACTCCTATGTAGATGATTAAAAAAGAGAGTGGCAGAACAAAAAAAAGAAATGAGATGATGTTTATAACCGCCTTTGTCTTATCGGAGAACTTTTCATAAAAGATATCAACACGGACATGGGCATTGTTTCGCAAAGTGTATGCGATACTGAGCAAGATAACAACATCAAAGAAGTGCCACTCCAACTCCTGTAAAGCAGTTGAACCCTCTGAAAAAAGATAGCGGCTTGTTGCATCAAAAACAACTAAAATCACTAAAAGAGCCAAGATAAACGCAGTAACATAAGCAACATATTTTGTAATATTATCAATAAATTTCAAAAACATATATCCTTTGTTCTTAAAAATAGTACTTGAACATCAGTCTAAAGGTCTGCTCACTTTGAAGTACACTCTTTTCAAGTTTCTCTTTATAGTCGTATTTTAGCACGATTTGTCTGTTTTGTGATATTCTAACTCCCTGCAACGCATTAATTAGTAACTGTCTTCTGCCATTATCATACAATCTCTCTCTAGCTTCAACATTGGTATTGAAATCTTTAAATCTGTCAACTTTAAAACCAACCGTTGCACTTATACCACTGACGGGGCTATTGTCCATATAAAAGAGAGGATCAAGTAAAAAATAGAGATATCCCAGCTTATTACCCCAACTGTAGCCTGCTCCCACATTAAAACCAAAAGTAGGTTTATCACTCAGGTAGTCATTATCCCAGCCTATCTTTGTACGCCATGAAAAACTTTTAAAAAATGTACTTCTTTGAGCCAGTGATACGATAGAAATGATGGTTGCTTCTTCTACTTTTGTCTCATCTTTTGAGTATGATGCAAGTAGATTTAAAAACTCTATCTGCGTACCTCGTAAAAAACCGTAACTACTGTCTTCAAGGTCATGATAAGCAGGACGAATCCCTATATAAGCAATCGGCTCGGAATCCTTAGTTCCTATACCAAACTGCGCGCGAACTGCACGGTGTCCATCTATCGGATTTGGAGGTGTTTTAATACTTAGAGGCTTTGTGATACCAAGCTTTGCTCTTTGACTTGTAAGCTGATGAAACAGCTCCAAATACTCCTCTTTTTTCACTTTTGAGCGGCTGTACTGATACTCCAGATACTCAACAGCACTCTCTAAAATATATCTTTTTTGATTTATATCTATCTCTCTATCTCCAGCTACACTTTCTACAGAACACTTATTTTCTACCAATCGTATAGGGAGTTCAAGGTATTTCTTCTCAAGTAGTGTTTCATACTTTAAAAGTTTTGTTCTTTTTGATGGACGATAGCTCATATCTTTAATGATTCCGGCATCTTTAACAACATGAACTGTTTCTAAAGGGATTACATCATATGTAAAGTGTGCGCGTAACTCCAGAGTCGGTCGGGCAACTTCTAAAAGCCAGAGCATATTGTAAGAGCAGTTCTCGGTAAAAAAGTAGTAGTAGGAGTGTGTACCGTTGAGCTCCCAGATGTGTCGAAACATCTGCATTGTCTCCTCTTGGCTAAGATCAAGATCATACTCCCAAATATCACGCTGTTGAATGTCTCTGTACTTTTTTAGTTTCTCATAATAGGGAAGTAAAGAGTAGAGTCCATAGTATCCTCCGACAAGTCCTTTTATAGCAAAAATAACGCCATTTTCTGTCTCTGCATTTGCATCTGCCGCATAATTTACTGCATAGGAGAGCAGTTTTGAGTTGTATGAAGAGTTAATACGTAAAAATGTATGTCCGAACATAGAAGCAGGAGAGTTTATATGTGCTGCAGGAAAGACCAAAGTAGTTGATTTTGGGTCCACTCTTTTTAAGATTTTTTCATATTCGCTACATTTTGCCTTTGGAAAGTCATCTGCATTGAGTTGCGTTTTAAGCCACTCATACCGTGCCGGAAACTTACATATACTTGAGTTATCATCTTTTGGCTTATGAGAGAAAAATGCCTCCAGAGTCGCCTCGAGTTCCGCTTCCGGATTTATTGCTCCATCTTTTGCAAAGAAAAAATCAGCATCATCAATTTCACTTACATCCCCATTCATATGCAAAAGAAGATGCCAGTAGTGTGTTTTAGAGAGTTCAAGCTCTGCTGCTTTATTTTTATAATCTTGAACAGTTGCATAAAGAGTATGTGTAGTTAAAAATATAAAAAGAGTAATTTTGAAAAAGTTAATTTTGAAACCTTATATAAAGAGAGTTTTCACACAGGGAAATTCCTGTGCGAGATTTTATTTACAGTGCAGTTGTAGAGATATTATCTAAAACATCAGCCATTTTTACTGATTTTGAGCTGTAAATTTTGTTGTAGTTTGCTTGCAGTGCCGCATTAAATGCAAGTTTGTCTTCAACATTTAAAAGTTCATCAAGAGTATCAAGTGATTCACCATGACCAACGGCAATCTCTTTTGCTAAAATGTCCATATTTGAAGCAACAAACTCTGCTGCTCTTTCATTCATTACAAATTTAGCTTTTTTACATCCTGACGTTCCAGAAGTAATACCAAAAGTCTGGTTTGCAGAAGTTCCGTTTGTTGTAGCTTGAAGTGCCAATAATACTGCAGAAGAGTCATCTTTGATGATAACTGCACCGAGTCCACAACCTGTTTGGTTATTTACACCAGCGAATCCAGCTGTACCTAATGCAGCCACAGCTACTAAACTTACTAATAATCTTTTCATTTTTACACCCTTTTCGTAAGATTATTTATTGTAAACAAACTAAGCTTAATGTTTTCTGTTATTAAATAAAATTCGGTGCATCATTTGCAAAAAGAATAATATCGCCCGCTTTTGTCTGATTTGCCAAAACATCGACCATAGCTGACTTGTCAGAGAGCATTATCTTGTTTTTCACTTTGAGGTTTTTATCAAAAAGTGCTGCGTTTAATGCACCTGTCACGATAACGATATCAAAGACCTCATTTATCGCCTCAATAAGTTTGAGATTTAAGGCATCACTGCTCTCAACAAGTCCCGGCGTCACGATAACTTTACGACCATCATGTAAAGAACACAAACGAATTCCCTCGAGCATACCGTCAATATTGCCGTTGTAACCATCATCGAGTATGATTTTACCGCCGGCTTTTATAAGCTGTAGTCTGTGCTCAACCGATTCAAGCTCATTTACTGCGTTTATGATCTCCTCTTTGTTCATTCCAAAGTGTTTTGCAATTCTCACAGCTACGGCAATATTCATCGTCTGAAATTGCCCCAAAATATCAGTATGCAACTCATACACTTCACCATCGATCTCTAAAGTAAACGCAGTACCTTCAAGCGTTGCATTTACATCTCTTATCTCATCACCGAAAAATGTCACTTTATCGTGCGGCTCATCTGTTACAGAGGTATGAACAAATGCCCTCTCCAAACGAGGAGATTTCATAATCTCAAGCTTTGTAACGATGATATTTTTCAAAGATTTAAAGTACTCAATATGCGCTTCGCCAACTTTTCCCACCACTACTGTCTGCGGCTCTAAGAACTTCGTGATGACCTCTATGTCACCTGGCTCTCTCGCTCCGGCTTCACACACATAGATCTCTGTATCTTCTTTAAGATTGTTATTTACATCAGCCACTATCCCACCCAGAGTATTGACACTTCTTGGTGTTGCATAGACTTTGAACTTATGACTTAGTATCTGTGCTACAAAATTCTTGATACTCGTCTTTCCGTAACTTCCGGTAATACAGACAATCTGCAGATCCTGCATCTCTTTGAGTTTTTTCTTTGCATCTTTTTTATAGATGGCGAACAAGAACTTCTCTATCAGGGTACTTCCTATGTATGCAACAGCCAAAGGCATAAATACACCATATGTTGCACATCCCTCTTTTAGGGTACAGAGCATATCTTGAAAAAGAGTAAGAGAGACAAGAAGAATGAGAAAACGTTTTACCCGCCATGTAAGGACAAGCTTTTTATCAAGCTTTTTATACCAAAGAACAATCGCAGGCAAAACAGCAAAAATAAAGAAGATAATAAAATACTTGCCAGTCGTATAGTAGGCGATAAAAGGAATAATAAAATAGATAATGTGCCAATAGGGTTTATGATGTTTGAAAACAACTCTCTCAAGTTTATAATCATACCATTGCAGGTTGGTAATAAGATACCAGCCAAGCAGTGTTACAAAAAGAACATTAACGACAAACGCAGCAAATAATTCATAATTTTCCATCTACTTTCCTAATGTTTGTAAAAATGTAGTTTCTATTTTTTTAGAGATATCTTCACCGTTTTTCATAAAAAAGTAGTGGTCACCCTCATACATCTCAAGTCTGGAATCAGCTATGAGCGAATGAATCTTTTTACCTGCACTTAAAGGTGTTGCACTGTCCTCTTTTCCCCAAAACAGCACTGCTTTACCATCATATTTTGAGAACTCTTCACTAAAATCCTCATTTACCACATTTTTAAATGTCTGATACATATACTCATTTAGCTCTTTGGCATCATCTGCGACAAACATTGAACGCAATTTTGAGAGACCAAAAATCTTCACTGTTTTAAAAAGTGCAATTTTTGCCTGTACTTTCAAACTTTTTGGCATATAAATCCCTGCACTTGCAACAAGTACCAAAACTTTAGGCTCAAGTGCAAGAGCAACTTTACCGCCAAAAGAGTGCCCGAGGACAATATCTTTGGAAGCGTTGATGTGAATCATAAAAAGTTCCACTATACGTGCAACATCCATAGTGGTCATAGCACAGCAGCAAGTCGAGTTTCCAAAACCTGGCAAATCAATATAAATATGGCGAAAGCCTTTCATATATGGAGAGAAAGTCTGCTTCATCAAATTTTTGTTGCTTCCCCAGCCATGTAAAATGATAACATCTACCTTCGCTTCTGGATTTACAATCTCATAACTTATATCAAAAGTGCTTTGATTATATTGTATAGACTTTACTGCCACTGCTATTTCCCTTTTGCTTTGGAAATAGAGTGAATGTACTCATAATTACTCTTTATCTGCTTTTTCTTTGGCAGAGAGTGTGAAAGTGCTTCAATAGCCGAAGCGAAATCTTCAAAGAGGTAATTTGCCATCGAACCAGGAATAGGATTTATCTCATTAAGCAGCACTTCATCATGATAAACAAAGAAATCACAACGGATAAGTGCACCCTCAAAAAGTCTGTCATAGACTTTTTCAAAATTAGACTTAAGTCTTACTGTAAGCTCCTCACTGATATCTGCACCTAAAACCTGTTCACTTCTTGAAAAGTCCATATATTTTTTCTCAAAATCCAAAAACTCCTCTTTATGAGGCTCTTCAACGATGGAGAAATGCATCTCATTATTTGCACAGTATCCGGCAAGATTGTACTCTTTTACACCCTCTAAGAATGGTTCTACTATTACAGTATCATCAAACTCAAACGCAACATCAAGTGCATAGTCAAGTTCACTCTCCTCTTTTACAATACTCACACCGATAGAGCTTCCAAGCCGTGCCGGCTTGATAATAATAGGATATGCAATTGTAATTTTATTTACCTCATTTTTATGTAAAACTTCATACTTGACACTCTTTACGCCCAGGGCTTCACACAAGTATTTTGTATAGCGTTTATCATACGAAAAGGTACAGGCATCACTGCGTGGACCGATATAATCAACAGCATAAAAATCAAGTAAAGAGGCAATAGTTCCATCTTCACCGTCAGCACCATGAATAAGATTGAGCACTACAGAGTCATACTCGGTTTTTGAAAAGAGTGTTTTTTGAGTAAAACATCCTTGAGCTAGTTGCAGTTGAGGCATTTTTTTGTACTCACCACTGGAAAATGTTTTTGCTTTCATTTTTGCCGCATCTATCAGATAAAACGTATGGTCCGTATCACAAAATATAAATGTCAACTTAGCACTGCTCAACTTCTCTTTAAGCGTTATCGCACTTACTATGCTAATCTCATGTTCAAAACTGGCACCACCAAATAATATAGTTAATTTCAATATTGTTTTCCTCTTTCTAAATTGTTTGTAGTAATTTTAAAGCACCTTTTACAAGCGAGGCTGTATCTTCACCTTCACAGCTACTCAGTGCTTTTGCAATTTTATCTTTTTTAAATCCTAAAGCTTCAAGCGCTTCACTCGCTTCACTGTAAGCCTGTGAAGTTGATGAGTTCTCAGAACCGCCAAGGATCTCGGCATCAAAGCCGTTAAGTTCCACCAAAATACGCCCTGCACTCTTAGGTCCTATTCCGGGGACTTTTTTTACACCGTTAACATCTTTGTTATTTATCACAGTTGCAAACTGTGCAGGTGTATAGGTCGAGCATATCGCCATTGCTACCTTTGGCCCTACTCCGTTTATCTTTATCAAACGTGCAAAGAGTTTCTTTTCACTCATCTCTAAAAATCCAAAGAGCAGTTGCGCATCTTCACGAATTATCTGCGTGGTGTAGAGTGAGACCTTCTCACTCCCAAGCGATGAGAATGTATGCAGAGAGATAAAGACCTCATAAACTACCCCATTTACATCAATATGCACAAATGAAGGCTCTTTATATACAACTTTTCCATGTAATCCTACTATCACTGCGTTTACTCCTCTTTCATTGAACGAATTGCATATTCATCGTCATTTAACTGTACCAGACCAAAAACATGTTCACTGGAATTTTCAGCAGGTTTATAGACCAGCTCCATAGGAGGATCAACAAGTTTAAATTTTATCTCATTATACCCCTTCCAAGAGTCTCTGTTGATGACTCTGGCATCAAAAATATTATCTTGAAATGAAGCTGTTCGCGTTGTAAGCAGATTGAGTCTGTCCTGCAGAGTTTCACTCTGTGTTATCAACTCTTTTAGCTTTTGCTGCATACTCTGGAACTGTTTGTATTTTTTCACAAAACTCTCAGGCATCTTTACCCCGTTCTTTTTGTAGTGCAACAGACGCTTTTTTATCTCCATAAACGCAGGCATACCCTCTTTGATGTAAATTTTATATTTCTTTACATCAGCATTTACATCTCTGAGCTCTTTTTCCAACTCTTTTATCTGCTTGTTATGCTCCTGTGCATTCTCCTGCTCATCTTTTTTGAGCAGTGGGTCAATGGTAAAACTGTTTTCACTTCCTATGAGTTTTTTGATTTCAATCTGTTTTGAGGCTGTAACATGGACATGGGAAGAGCAGACATTGATATGTACTTTTTTTGCCCTTATATGCCCGCCCAAAGCTTGTGTTATATAGACTTCATCACCATCTACATAACCATGTTCAAGACGCTCTATGCGAATCTTTTTTCCATAAGCCTTTCCTTTGTGGACATGAATCTCAACATCATCTGCACGAATCATTGCCGTTTTATGAGTCTGTCCGCCAATTTTTGCTTTTTTTGCAACAACCTTTGCATTTGAGCCTACATTTCCATCAATGTCAATCTCTGTCACCTCAACATGCATACCTGAACCAACAGCATCTTTGATAGCGTCAGCCTCTCTTACGGAGATATTTACATCTGAGTCCACACCGCTCTCAATCGAACCGGTAGTTTTAAAACTTATCTCTCCGACATCCACTTCTGTTTTAATCAGATATGTGTTGTTTTCAAAAGCTATATATCCATTCTCTTTGGCATAGTATTTGATAGCTTTATCATCTTCAACAATTTTAATCGTTTCATCCACGTTGAATGTAGGCTCGAACTTCACCGTAGGCTCTTGTGGGTTCATAAACTCTCCACGGCAGTTACGCCCTGGTTTTCCAAGCTGCGGTTTGACATACTCAATAAGCAGATCACCCTCTTTAACACTCTGAATAAATCCGCGTGCCGCATAGTCTATTTTGATATTTTCATCTATCTCATGGTTTGTTTCATAATGTAGAATTATCTTGTCATTTATGGTGGCAGTCGGTTCATAAGATTCGGCGATCAGATAGGTTTCGTTTTTAGCGAAACTAAGTTCTTCGGCAACTTCAAGCTGCGCTGAGAGTTTTGATATAAGCGGCGCAACCATATCATCAAAGATGTAGATTAAAATTCCTGCACGAATCTTCTTTTTGTTCAGCATATCCTCAAAATCATGTGAAAACTGCGGATAAGCAGAGAGCTTGGAACCCGCTAAAACACTCAGATATACTTTACATTTCGTTGCATTTGCACCTACGGCTGTCTTAAACTCATAACATGGGCTGGAGGGGTCAAGTTGTTTTAAAAATATTTCAACTTCATATATCTGTTTTATTTGAAAATTTGGGTTTAGCAGTTGTCTCTCTTTATCAAGTTCATGCATTTTATCAGGTGATATCTCATCCCACTCAACCGTTGCTGCATTCTCCTCCGTGACCTCTCTAACATAAGTTTGAACATCAAAAAGATTAAAGTCCAATGCCTCTGGCTGAATCTCATAGGACTTTGCTACTTTAAATATTTCACTGGCAATATTTTGTGTACGCACTACGACTGGTCTTACTTTCTTCACGGATGATTTTGTTGTACTCGTTTTATTCGAACCAAATAGTGCCATAATTTTCTACCATACTTTTTTAGTTTTTTTATAGAGGGGATATTTTAACGAAACCTTTGTTAAAATTTCGTAAATTTAACATCTTATAAGTAAAGAAGCCTATGTTCAAAGCCATTTTCACCAACAGTTCGGGGATATTATTCTCTCGTATTTTAGGATTTATCAGAGATCTGCTCACCGCATCTGCCCTTGGTGCAAATGTTTACAGCGATATTTTCTTCATTGCGTTTAAACTTCCAAACCTTTTTCGCCGTATTTTTGCAGAAGGCGCTTTTACTCAGGTTTTTATTCCTGCTTTTGCAAGAAGCAGACACAAAGCGGTCTTTTCTGTCAAGATTTTTCTCCTTTTTGTCTCAATTATCATCAGTATCACTCTTATTGTAAATCTTCTACCTGCACTCTTTACTAAAGCCATCGCAGTAGGTTTCAGTGCAGATACGATTGCACTTGCATCTCCGTATGTTGCCATTAACTTTTGGTATCTGCCGCTTATTTTCATCGTCACCTTCTTAAGCTCGATGCTGCAGTACAAAGGTCACTTTGCAACTTCCGCTTTTTCAACGGCACTGCTCAATCTCTCACTTATCTTCGCACTTCTACTCTCAAAAAACGGTAGTGAGAGCACCATAGTCTACTATCTCAGTTTTGGAGTTATTATCGGAGGATTACTGCAGGTTGGTGTGCATATTTTGGCAATTTACAAGATGGGACTTATGAAGCTTCTTATAGGGGGTTTTAAATACCTAAGAGAGAAATCAAGCATCATCCACCAAGATACCAAAAAATTTCGCAACAACTTCTTTCCCGCGATGTGGGGAAACTCCACTGCACAGGTAAGTGCTTTTTTAGACACCTTTTTAGCTTCATTTTTAGCGACAGGCTCTATCTCTTACCTCTACTATGCCAACCGTATCTTCCAGCTCCCTTTGGCACTCTTTGCCATTGCAACCTCTATAGCGCTCTTTCCAAAAGTAGCGAGATACCTTAAAAACAATGATGAGACAAAAGCACTTGCAAATTTACAAAAGGCCTTTTGGTTCCTTACATTTTTGCTCACTGCAAGTACCATTGGCGGTATTGTCCTCTCCCATGAGATACTCTGGCTACTCTTTGAGCACGGTGCCTTTAGTAGCACAGACACCAACAATACCACAGCAGTTTTGCAGATGTATATGATAGGACTGCTGCCCTTTGGTATACAAAAACTTTTCGTTCTTTGGCTCTATGCAAAAGAGATGCAGATGCGTGCGGCAAAGATAGCTACAATATCTTTAGTCACCTACATTATTTTGGCTCTTGCGTTTATCTCACCGCTTGGTGCTGCCGGACTAGCCCTTGCAAGTACACTCGGAGGCTTTGTGAGCTTCTTTTTTACCATCAGGGTTTTTGGCGCACAGAGGTTTTTTGATATACTTCTGGGAAAAAAACTTGTCTATCTCATAGTAAGTGCTGCTGCGTTTACTCTTTTACTCATTCTATTTAAGGATTTTATCAGTGCATATATTTGATTCTGTACAAAAAACAAAACGTGAATTTACTCCGCTTGTGGAGGGAAAAGTCTCTCTGTATGTCTGTGGACCGACTGTCTATGATGATGCCCACTTGGGACATGCAAAATCTGCTCTGGTCTTTGACCTGCTCAAACGTGTCTTGGAAGCCAACGGCTATGATGTCACCTATGCAAGAAATATCACAGATATTGATGACAAGATCATCAAAAAAGCGATAGAACAGAAAAAAGAGATCAAAGAGATCACAGATTTCTATACAGAGGCCTTTCACAAAGAGATGCACGCCATCGGTGTAGAGCGTCCCGACATTGAGCCAAAAGCGACAGAATCACTTGAGGCGATGTATGCACTTATTGAAAAGCTTATAGCAAATAATCATGCCTACCAAACGCAGGAGGGTGATGTTTACTTCGATACAAAAAGTGACTCAGAGTATCTCACACTCTCTCACCGTGTACAAAATGAAGAAGATAAACAAGAACGGGTTGAGAACTCTTCACTCAAACGCAACAGTGCTGATTTTGCTCTTTGGAAGAGTGTCAAAGATGACTCTGTAACATTTGACTCCCCTTTTGGTGCAGGTCGTCCGGGATGGCATCTTGAGTGCTCGGCTATGATAGAAAAACACCTTGCATACAAAGACAAAGAGTTCGCAATCGACATCCACGGAGGAGGAGCAGACCTGCTCTTTCCACACCATGAAAATGAAGCGGCACAGACACGCTGTGCAACAAAACACGAACTTGCCAACTACTGGATGCACAACGGTTTTGTAAATATCAACGGTGAGAAGATGAGTAAGTCTCTTGGCAACAGCTTTTTCTTAAAAGATGCGCTCAAAGAATATGACGGGGAGGTACTGCGTTTTTATCTCCTAAGTACACACTACCGCAGTAATTTCAACTTCAATACAGAAGATCTGATGAGTGCAAAAAAGAGACTCGACAAACTCTACCGTCTTAAAAAACGCCTCTTTGCTTTAGCACCAAACGCAGAAGAGACTGCGTTTACAAAAGCATTACTTGAAACGCTCAGTGATGATCTCAATATCTCATCGGCTCTTGCCCTTATAGATGAGATGATAAGCCATGCAAATGAAACACTCGACACGGCAGGAAAACACAAACAACTCAAACGTGAGACGATGGCAAACTTGGCATACATTGCAAAAGTGCTTGGATTTGGTGTAAAAAATCCTTATGAGTATTTTCAATTTGGCGTAGATGCACAGACTAAAGAGAAGATAGATGCACTCATAACTAAACGCAACGAGGCAAAAAAAGAGAAAAACTTTGAACTCTCAGATAAAATTCGTGATGAAATCTTAGCTTTTGATGTAAATATCATGGATACCCCTCAGGGTACATTTTGGGAAAAAATTTAAGCAAGGATTTTATGTCGTGACAACTGAGGAACTCCAAAAACAGCTACAAGCCTCTTCTCTAAACGCAGCAGAGGAGTTTAAACGACTCTTTCACGGACGAGGCGGCCTTTATGAAGGTCTACGCCACCTTACCATTGACTCCATCGACACTATTGTAAGTACTGCTTTTTATTTTGAAGAGGCAAATGAAGATGAGATCATCCAAATGCTCAAAGAATTTGTCAATAAGAGTGAAAAATATAGAACTTTAGTTGTACAGAGACGCTATCTAAAAGGTGCTCCAAGTGAGATTTTAATCGGAGAGGTTCCAGAAGATCTGTATATCATTGAAAATGGTATGAAACTCAAGCTCAATCTTCTCTCCAACAAAAACAACTACTACTTTGCCGATATGAAGAACGGTCGTGCTTTTGTACGTGAAAATGCAAAAGAGAAACATATATTAAACCTTTTTTCCTACACCTGTGCCTTTAGTGTTGCTGCAAAATTTGGCGGGGCTGCTTCTGTTGTCAATGTAGATATGAGCAAAGGTGCACTTAAAATCGGAATGGCAAACCACTCTCTCAATAACTTAGATCCAAAAGGTGTGAGCTTTTTACCCTACAATATCTTAAAATCTTTCTCCTCGCTTAAACGCAAAGGGCCTTATGATATGATTATCATCGATCCCCCTACCTTTCAGCGTGGCAGTTTTGAAGCAACAAAGGATTATGAAAAGATCATCAAAAAACTTCCTCAGATTGCAGCTGAAGAGTGCATACTTCTTGCATCTCTGAACTCCCCAGAATTAGAGAGTAGTTTTTTAATCGATATGATTGAGCAGTGGGCACCAGGCTTCACATTTCAAAAACGATTAAACAATCTTCCTGAATTTGCAAGTCAAGATGAAGAAAAATCACTAAAGAATCTTGTTTTCACATGTAATACCCAATAAAACATTAAACTGAAAAATAGTTTTACTAGTTACAATAGCTTGCTAAAAGTCCCTCTTTTAGGGCATTGTAGCTCTCTTCTCCTTTGAGTTTTTTCACAATTGCAAGTCCAAAGCAAAGAGCGGTTGCCGGACCACGGGATGTCATAACATTGGCATCTTCTACAACCATTTGCGCATCGCCCATATATCCCTCTTTTTGAATCTCCTCTTCAACAGAAGGATAACAGGTATATTTCTCTTTTAAAACACCTGCTTTGTTGAGTGCAAATGGAGCAGCACAGATAGCACCTATATTTTTACCCTTGGCATCCATTTCTCGTAAGATATTTTGTACATTTTCATCATCCGCAAGAGCATGTGTGCCACCCCATCCCCCAGGAAGCACGATCATATCAATATCATCTGCCTTTACATCTTTTATCGCCATATCAGCCTCTACTTTAATGCCGTTTGCCCCCTCTACCAACATCACTGCGTTTAAAGATGCAATAAGCACTTCAATCTCTGCACGTCTTAAAACATCAATAATTGTTACAGCCTCTATCTCTTCAAATCCACCGGCAAGCGGTACTAAAACTTTTTTGTTCATAATAGCCATCCTTTCGTTTTTTTAAGTATGTTTATTCTACAACATATTTATAAACAATTAAAACAGTATGTGATATTATGTGAACATTTAATTGTATGAGGAGTCTGTACTTTGAAAAAACTATTTTCAATTATATTACTATCTGTTTTTTTTATCGCATGTTCCCCTCAAGATAAAAAAGAAATTGTCATATCTACAAACCAATGGGTTGGTTATACTCCTCTTTATTATGCTTATGAAAAAGGCTATCTTCGTAAGCTCAACATTAAAATAATCAACAGTGTCTCTCTGGCAGAAGCAGCGGACATTTACCGCATGGGACAGGCAAATATGGTTACGACTACACAGCATGAATACAACTCGTTGAAAGAGTCTACAAATAATATCGTTCCTGTGATTTTACTTGACCGCTCTAACGGCGGAGATATGGTCCTCTCAAATAAGTCAATTGCTGAGTTACAAAAAGCTGAAAAAATATACGCCTATTTAGAGATAGACTCTATAAATCAAGAAATTATAAAAGATTTTATTAAAAACAATGCCCTTGATATCAACAAATTTGTTTTCATAAACAGAGATCAGAAACAGATACAAGATATTGACTATGATAAAGAGAAAAAAGAGAAAAAAAATATCGTCATAGTTACTTATATTCCATATAATATTACACTCAAAAAAAGAGGTTTTAAAGAGGTCGCATCTACAAAAAGCATCGACAGTATTATCGTGATTGATGCACTCTGCGCTTCAAAAGAGATAGTAAAAAATGAAAGAGAAAGGCTTCTGTCTCTTAAAAAAATCATTGACAAGTCTATTGACGAAATAAATGAAAACCCAAAAGCCACTTATGATTTAACCCGTAAATATCTATCAAATATAAGTTATAAAGATTATCTGGAATCTTTAGAAAAAATCAAATGGATAAATAAACCATCCCCTGAACTCTTAGATTTTATTAATGCTAAATACGACTATCCAAAGGAAAATATATTTAAATAGATGAAAACATTATCAATAAAACAATTCTCTTTGCTTATACTTGCACTTATTCTTCCGACGATATTTTTGCTCTTTTATGATTTTTATTTCAAGCAAAAAGAGATTACACAAAAACTTATAAAAACAAATCTACAATCTACTGCTCTTAGCTTAAATCATTTTTTACGAAAAAATTTCAATCCTCATCAGATCGGCTCTATAGTTTCACAACTCGATAGCCGGATTATAACCAACAAAACGATTGCGACTATTGAGATAGTAGATGATAACAATCAAACGATTTATAGTTCACAACAACATAGAGCTGACAACTTCTATAAAAATGAAAAGTGCTTGCCGATAACAAATATAATAAGCAGCGACCTTGACAATGTTTCATGCTATGACTTTAAAATTAAACATTACCATAATCTAGAGGCTCATTTGTATAGAATCATTCTGGGATTAAACAAAGAGTACATCTCACAACTGCAAACACAAGAAGCAAAACAGATGCTCATCATCTCTTTACTTTTTACATTTGCCTTTTTTATACTTATCTATTTTCTTGTTGAAAAATATATTATCACTCCGCTTGAAGCTCTTCGTAATTACGCTTACTACAGTCAATACTCACCGCAAAACTTTTTAATCAAAGAGTTTGAATCTATCCGCTACTCATTGGAAATGACATTTAAAAGATTAAAAACAGAGCAGGATAATCTCTACAACCTTTCAACAAAAGATCCACTTACAGGGCTCTACAACCGCAATGATCTAAGAAGTCAGGTTCAACGCATTATCGCTTCTGCAAAAAGACACAATAATAAGTTTGCTATTATCTTTTTAGACTTGGATAATTTTAAAAATATCAATGACTCCGTAGGACATCATTTCGGTGATATAATTCTTACCAAAGTTGCAAATATTTTACGTAATGCAATCCGTGAAAATGATGTTCCTGCCAGAATCGGTGGAGATGAATTTCTTATCGTTTTGCCTGAGATAGAGGATGAAAGAAGTGTGATAGAGGTGGCACAGCGCATAAAACACCAACTCTCTGCTCCAATTGTTATGGAAAACGAACGCTACAGTGTAACTGTAAGTATGGGAGTCTCACTCTATCCAAAAGATGGTAAAGATTTTAATACTCTGCTCAAAAATGCAGATATAGCAATGTATAAAGCAAAAGAGCTTGGAAAAAACAACTACCAGTTCTTTACAGACACGCTCAACAAGGGTGTACAAGAAAAAATCAAAATCCAATCTCTGCTCTCAAATGCACTTGAAAATAATAACTTTCAACTCTTTTACCAGCCTAAAGTAGATATAAATACACAGACCATAGTAGGCTGTGAAGCACTTATTCGCCTTGTTGATCCGCGTGATGGTATTATTTTCCCTGATAAGTTCATCCCTCTTGCAGAAGAGACCGGCATGATTATCCCTATGGGAGAGTGGATCATCAAAGAGGCATGTCAGCAGATACAAAGATGGCAAAAAACTCCTCTTAAAAACATAAAGCTCTCCATAAATGTCTCAGGAGTGCAGTTAGAAGATAGAAACTT
Organism: uncultured Sulfurimonas sp.; assembly: GCA_964499805.1. Lineage (GTDB taxonomy): Bacteria > Campylobacterota > Campylobacteria > Campylobacterales > Sulfurimonadaceae > Sulfurimonas. The sequence goes on along the minus strand of CAZCMR010000003.1, from coordinate 15,218 downwards.
TTTTCATATACTTCAAGAAAATATTCTCTGTATAGAGAGTGCAAAACTCGACATCGAACTAACAGAGTCTGTTCTTATTCAAGACTTCGAGGAAAAAATCACTCTGCTGCATGAGATGAAAAAACTGGGTATAACCCTCTCTTTAGATGATTTTGGTACAGGATACTCCTCACTTTCATACCTGAGAGACATCCCTTTTGATACACTCAAAATTGATAAATCCTTTATTGATTCCATGCAGGAAAACAGAGCCTTTATCAACATGATAATCGGAATTGCAGATGATTTACAACTCAATGTTGTGGCAGAGGGTGTTGAAACGCAGGAGCAGTTAGAGTATCTCAAGGCAATGAAATGCGAGATGTATCAGGGGTATCTCTGTTCCAAACCACTTCCTGCAAAAGAGTTTGAAAAGCTTTTTCAAGAGTGCACTAAAGATTCATAATCTTCGTATTACCTTTTATTGAGTATAATCGCTTAATTTTAAACAAGTGGATAGTTATGCTAAATTATGATTCAATAAAACCTTTACTCTTTAAACTCCAGCCGGAAAATGCACACCATCTTGCGGAGTGTGTACTGCGTTTACCAAACATCTGTCAAATACCTTTTAACCCGTTTTTAGAGTCGCACTTCATCACAGATGAGAGTCTCAAACAGGAACTCTTTGGACGTACTTTTTTAAATCCTGTCGGGCTTGGCGCAGGTTTTGATAAAAATGCAACGATGATACGAGGGATCCAAACATTAGGTTTTGGTTTTACCGAGATTGGTACAGTTACCCCAAAACCACAAGCAGGAAACCCAAAACCACGAATGTTCCGTCATATCGAAGAAGAGAGCATCCAAAATGCTATGGGATTTAACAATGATGGTGCATACAAAGTTGTAAAAAGACTACAAGCACGTTACCCCTTTACAACGCCTATCGGTGTCAATATCGGTAAAAACAAAATCACTCCCGAAAAAGAGGCCATTAACGACTACACTCACCTTATCAAATCTTTTAATGGATTAGGGGACTATTTTGTCATAAATATCTCCTCTCCAAACACTCCGGGACTCCGTGACTTGCAAAATGAAGAGTTTATTACAAAACTTTTTGCTGAGGCAAAAGCGCTTACAGATATGCCGATTTTACTCAAAATCGCTCCGGATATGGAGATAGAAGATGCGGTTGCCCTAACAAAAATGGCCGTGGAGAAGGGGGCTGATGGTATCATAGCTACCAATACAACCATAGACTACTCACTGGTAAAGCACCCTAAAGCCATAGGCGGACTCAGCGGTGCAGTGCTTAAAGAGAAAAGTTTTAAAATCTTTGATGCCATTGCCAATGAGCTTTACGGAAAAACTGTTTTAATATCAGTCGGGGGAATTAACTCTGCGCAAGAGGCATACAAGCGTATCAAGGCAGGAGCTTCACTTGTTCAGATTTTAAGCGGCATTGTTTTTCATGGTCCGGATATGATAATGAAGATCAACAAGGAGCTTATAGAGTTGCTAAAAGCTGATGGCTTTAAAAACATAACTGAAGCTATCGGAAGCGATAGAAAATAATGAAATTTTTCATAACAATTATACTAATAACAGGAAGCTTAATGGCATCAATACTACCAAAATATGAGACAAAGACTTTAAAGAATGGGCTTCAGATCGTAGTTATACCTCTTGAAAACCACTCCAATGTAATCTCTACCGATATCTTTTACAAAGTGGGAAGCCGTAACGAAGTAATGGGAAAAACGGGAATTGCACATATGCTGGAGCATATGAATTTTAAATCAACAAAAAACCTACAAGCAGGTGAATTTGACAAAGAGGTCAAGAGTGTTGGCGGTGTCAATAATGCATCTACAAGTTTTGACTACACACACTACTACATCAAGTCCAGCAGTGACAATCTCAAAACTTCTGTAGATCTTTTTGCAGAGTTGATGCAGAACCTCAACCTTAAAGATGAAGAGTTTCAGCCCGAACGCGATGTTGTAACAGAAGAGAGACGCTGGAGAACAGACAACTCTCCACTTGGATACCTCTACTTCAGACTCTTCAATAACGCGTATATTTATCATCCATACCACTGGACACCCATTGGATTTATGAACGATATCAGAACATGGACTATTAAAGATATCAGAGATTTTCACAAGACTTATTACCAGCCGCAAAATGCCGTTTTAATGGTTACCGGCGATATCAACCCTAAAGATGTTTTCAAAGCAGCAAAAGCTGCGTTTGGCAAGATAAAAAATGATGGAGCAATTCCAAAAGTCAAATTTAAAGAACCTAAACAAGATGGTCCAAAAAGAGTAGTAATCCATAAAGATAGTGAAGTTGAAATGCTTGCCATCACTTTTCATATTCCCGACTTTAAAAGTCCTGACCAAGTTACACTGAGTGTTATCTCCGAGATTTTATACTCAGGAAAGAGCTCACGTCTTTATAAAAAACTTGTCGATAAAAAACGTCTTGTGAACAGTATCTATGCTTACAATATGGAAAATACTGATCCGGGGCTTTTTATCTTTATGGCTACGTGTAACCCTGGTGTAAAGGCTCAAACAGTTGAAAAAGAACTTATAAAAGAGATAAATAAAATGAAAGAGACTAAAGTTACAAAAGCAGAACTTGAAAAAGTAAAAATAAACACTAAGTCTGATTTTGTCTACTCACTAGAGAGTTCCACTTCTGTTGCAAATCTTTTTGGAAGTTATTTTGTACGTGGTGATTTGACACCTCTTTTGAACTATGAAGAGAATGTAGATAAAATCACTGCAAAAAAAGTACAAGAAGCTGCTAAAAAATATTTTGATTTTACGCAGTCAACGACACTCATTCTAAAAAAGTGATAACTATTTGATTTTTTTATATTATGTATAAACATCATCTCACATTTTTATGATATAATTTTGCCAAAATTTTATAAGGCGAAATTATATGTCAAAACTCTTCATCCTCCTTTTTTTCTCTATTAATATCTTTGCAATTACTAATCAAGAAGTAGCAAACAAATGTGAAACTGTTACCAAAGGGTTTAAAAGTTCAAAAGCGCACATGCAAATGACACTCATAAATGCAAATAAACAGAGGCGAACTCGTGATATGCATATGATGACACTTGAGAGTGACTCCGGAAACAAATCACTTATGACTTTTCTCTCCCCTGCAGATGTCAAAGGAACAAAATTTTTAAATCATGAACATATTAATAGAGATGATGACCAATGGCTCTATCTTCCAGCACTAAAAAGAGTAAAAAGAATCGCTTCAAGCTCTAAATCCGGCTCATTTATGGGCTCAGAATTTTCCTATGAAGATTTAAGCTCATTCAATCCAAAGAAGTACACTTTCAAAGGTGACGCAAAACTTGGAACACTCAATGGCAAAAAAGTCTATATTGGTGAGAGAATTCCAAAAAGTAAAAACTCAGGATATACAAAAGAGATATCCTATGTTGATGCAAAGAGTTTTCTTATCCAAAAAGTAGAATATTATGACCGTAAACATGAACTTTTAAAAACTGCAACTTTTGATAAATATAAAAAAATATCCGGAAAATGGCGTGTTACTCAAATGACTATGGTTAATCACCAAAACAATAAAAAGACCATTTTGACTTGGAGTGATGAAACGATAAAATTACATCTTAAAAATAAAGATTTCAATAAAAGAGTATTGAAAAAATAATGAAAATATTTTTTCTTCTTCTACTTTCAACTTTCTTATTCGCAAAGATGCAAGAGACCTGCTATACTGTGCAGTTAAAAAGCTTTAAACTCAAAAAAAACTCAACCTATAATTTTGAATCACTAAACTACCCAGACTCATGCCAACTTATAAAAATAAAATCACTCTATACCGTACGCTGTGGTTGTTTCACACGTTATTCTGAAGCAAAAAGAGAACAAAAAGAACTCTCAACAAGCTATCACGATACAATGATTGTAAAAACATATAAATACAGATTTAAAAAGAAGCAATTATCTAAGGCTAAAGAACCTAAACAGATAAAGATTCCAAAAGAGAACATTGATATACCAAACGCAGTAGAGATGCAAACCTTACAAACGCAAACAAAGAGTGTTAAAACAGAGACCCTCAGTGATGAAGTTGCCGAAATTGCCGATGAATCTACTTTTATGGACAATATGAGCTATAGAGGAGATATAGATTGGATTACACAGTCATACCTTATCGCACCTGATGATAAGAACCCCCAAAACATCACAACAGCTGTAAACTTAGAAGCAACATACAAAAAAGATGCCCTGAGAATTCATACAAAAATCCGGCTGCAACAAGACCTGAATGATTTGGAAAGTGGAGCAAAAGATACACATAGAAGTTATGCCCGTATAGATGAATTATATGCGCAATATGAGTATGATGAGGGTCAATCACTTATAGGAAAAAGTCTTCGCTTTTGGGGTGCTTTGGAGGTTCGTAATATTGCAGATGTTTTCAATCCTTATGATTTACAGGCAGACCCTTTTTACAAAAGTAAACTCGGTGTTATCAATGCTGAATATACAAAATATACCCAAAGTGGTGAACTCTCCTTTATTGTGCAGCTTTATGAGCAGGCACGTGAAATGTCCGCCTATCCTTATGTCTACTACTATTTTCCACAGAGCATAAAGTACACTAAAGATTTAAAAACGCAAAATGGTCAATACCGCCCAAATATCTATGTCAAGTATTCAGATTCGCTCGATAGCGAATATGCACTTGATTACAATATTATCTTTCAAAACGGATATGACTCACAGCGATACTACACAACAAAACTTACGGCAAATAGTGAGATCGAGACAAATGAACACGCTTATCTTGTCAATAAATTTATCACTTATGATACTTTGGTTATAGGGGCAACACTCTATAAACTTGAAGCAATTTTTACAGATGTACTGAACAATAATGAAATTTCAGATTATTTACATATCGGTTTAGGGCTAGAGCACACAATACCCCAGATATATAAAGAGGCAGATTTGGGACTTTTAGCAGAGTATTACAACTACACAACGCTTGAGAGCTCCAAACGCAATGACCTGCAACTCTTTGAAGTTTTTCAAAATGACCTCTTTTTAGGCCTGCGTTACAGCTTCAACGAAGGTGATGACTCAACTCTTATCGGTGGCGGTATTTTTGACCTTGACTACAATGAAGATATCTACTATCTTGAGTATAACACACGCATTGCAGATACCTACAAAATCAATTTTGACTATCGTTATATTGAGCCATCAGCAAATAAGTCCACTGTATTTAACCTTATGGGAAGACACCAGAGAATCAGCCTTAAAGTCGGCTACTACTTTTAAGGAAAAGCATGAAGAAATTTGTAGATTTGATTATAAAACTAAGATGGTATATCGTCATATTAGTACCCCTTATTACAGTAGCTTTAGGATACCAGCTCAAAAATGCTCAGTTTGACGGCTCATACAGAATCTGGTTTGAAGAGGGTTCACAAACACTCAAAAAATATGATGCTTTTAAGAACACTTTTGGAAATGATGACTCTATTATCATAGTATTTCATGATGAAAACGGTATTTTAAACAAAAAAGCCCTGCATGTTATCGACAGACTCACAGAAAAACTCTGGCAAACGCAGTACATAGCAAGAGTAGATTCTCTTACAAACTACCAGTATGTTCATAAAAGTACAGAGGATGAAGATGAGATTCTCATTGAAAACTTTATCAAAGATATCGACAAACTTACGCCAAAAGAGCTAAAAGAGAAAGAAACAACGGCACTTCACGAAGATTTACTTGTAAATCGCATCATCTCTCAAGATGCCAAAACTACTATGATAGTGGGACGGCTCAATCCTAAGGCCGGTGTTACAATTGGCGCATCCAAACATATAATGCAAGATGTAAACAGATACATTGCCCAAGAGAGTGGCAGTGGCTACACCTTCCATCTTGCCGGCGGTCCTGTTGTAAATACGACTTTCAGCTCTCTTGCCCAGTATGATGTAAAGACCTTTACACCTTTAGTTATTATCATTGCGATGCTCATTCTATGGCTTATCTTTAAAAAACTCTCAGGAGTTATACTCACCATGCTTGTTGTCATCTTTACTTTTATCATTGTTTTGGCGACACAAACGATACTGGGCTTCAAACTCAATAACTTTACAGCCAATATGCCCGTCTTTATCATTGCTATCGGTATTGCAGATGCAATGCACCTTTTTTGGATATATCTTCTATCAAGACGTAATGGAATGAGTAATTATGATGCTATTTACAATACACTTGAGAAGAACATGCTCGCTACATTTCTTACATCACTTACAACTGCCATCGGTTTTGCTTCACTGAGCATATCACATATTGTTCCTATCAAAACACTGGGAATTGCGACTGCAAACGCAGCAATGCTGGCGTTTGTACTGACCATACTATTTGTTCCTGCAGCCCTGGCAATTTTAAATCTTAAAATAAAGGTCAAACCTAAAAAAGATGATAAAAGTGTAGGAGAGTTTGCAAAAAAATATGCAAAATTTATTATCTACAATGATGGAAAAATTATTCTTATTTCATTACTTATTGCATTTGGTATCGGATTTGGACTGACAAAGCTCAAAGTAGACTCAAACGCAGTAAAGTATTTTAAAGAGGATGTCCCATTTAGGCAGACCGTAAAAATCATACAACAAAAACTCACAGGTCCGCTCAGTTATGAAATAATCATAGACTCTCAAAAAACAGACGGCATTAAAGATGTTGTATTTATGAAAACAGTTGATAGATTTTCAAAAGAGTTCGTAGCAAAATTTTCAAATGCAAGACACACCTCTTCGCTTGTGGATATTGTCAAAAAATTCAATGAAGTTATTGACTCCAACAAGAGTATTCCAAACTCTAACGAGCTTATTGCCCAGTATCTGCTGCTTTACTCTCTTTCTCTCCCACAGGGAATGGAGATAAATGACAAAATGGATGTAAATGAGAGGCTACTGCGTTTGACTGCATCAATGAATGTTGCTGACAGTTCACAAGACCTTAAACAAATCAGATGGATAAAAGAGTGGTGGAAAAGTACTCCTTACAGTGTCGAAGTTGATGGACAAACAGCTATGTTTGCACATATGCAGCATGATGTAACCGATACACTTATCAACTCTCTTTTACTATCGGTTTTAGTCACCTCACTTGTAATGCTGCTTATCTTTAGAAGCATTAAAATGATACCGCTTTTCATCATTCCCAATGTGCTTCCAATCATACTCGTTATTGGAGTTATGGGATGGCTAGGCATTAACATTGACATCGGTGTCGCAACTTCAGGAGCGATTATTATGGGAATCGCCATAGATGATACCATCCACTTTTTGATTAAATACACCCAAGCAAGAAAAAAAGGACTTAATCTTGAAGATGCCCTTGCATATGTCATGCACTATGCGGGTTCAGCGATGATTTTAACTACACTGGTTTTAAGTTCTGCATTTATTGTCTTTATATTCTCACAATTTATGCTCAATGCACACTTCGGTCTTATAACAGCAATTGCACTCTTAATAGCAGTGGCAATTGACCTACTACTTTTGCCGGCACTCATTAGTAAAATGCACAACAAGGAAACAAAATGTTAGATATTGAAAAAGCTTATAATAAGAACTTCACAAAACTAAATCAAAAACTACCAAGATCACTCAATAAGCTTTTCATTAAAATGCTACAAAAACTTTTCCATGAGAAAACATTTAATGATATTCATGCACAAAACTACTATCAAAAAAATTTAGACTTTGCTGATAGTATGATAGAACTTTTGGGCATCAAATACACTGTAGAACCAAATGAACTGAGTAATATTCCATCGGTTGGACGTATTTTGATAGTTGCCAACCATATTACCGGTGCATCTGATGCCTTTACTCTTGTACAGCTTATCGCAAATGTAAGAGAGAACAAAAAAGTAAAAGTAATGGTAAATGGCATGCTTATGGGAATGGAACAGGCTATTGACCTGCTTATCCCTGTTGACAACATCAGCGGCAGTATTACAAAAAAGAGTTTTCAAGCTATTAATGAAGCACTGCAAAATGAGGAAGCTGTCATCATTTTTCCTGCCGGAATTGTCAGTCGTCTTACTTGGCAGGGCATAAAAGACAGTCCATGGAAACCAAGTTTTTTAAAAATAGCAAGAAAAAACCACTCCCCTGTTCTTCCTATCCGTATAGAGGCAAGAAACAGCATACTCTTCTATCTCGTTTCACTCCTGTTGCCTAAAAAGTTCAGTGGTCTGCTGCTTCCTCGTGAATTTGCCATATCTGCTACACTACCGCCTCTTCGTTATCACATAGGAAAGGTGATTCCCACATCTTCTTTTTTAGATACAAAAACAAGCATACATGAATATGTGGAAATATTTTATGAACTCCTCTATAACTTAGGAACAAAAAGGGCACCACTGCTAAAAACACAGACAACCATCATTCCCGCTACAAATAAAATGCTTCTCAAAAAAGAAGTAGAAGCAGCAGAGCAACTTGGTCGAACTTCAGATAACAAACGTATCATTCTTGCCAAAGCACAAAATGCTTCTTCTCTTATTCGCGAACTTGGACGTACAAGAGAGATAGCCTTTCGTGCAATAGGAGGGGGAATCGGCAAAGCAAGAGATAATGATCTCTATGATGAGTATTATAAACATATCATATTGTGGGATGATGACTCATTAGAGATTGTTGGTGCATATAGAGTTGCAGAGGTAAAAGAGATTGTAGCTTCAAAAGGTATGCAGGGTCTTTATACATATAATCAGTGTAATTATGATACTAAATTTCAAGATTATATTGACAAATCAGTCGAGCTTGGAAGAAGCTTTATACAACCGAAATACTGGGGTTCTCGTGCACTTGACAACTTATGGCAGGGCGTAGGAGCCTATCTTGCAAAACATCCAGATGTCATATATACATACGGCACCGTAACTATAAACGCAGATACCCCAAAACAGGCTGTTGCAGCACTTGTTTACTTTTACTCAAAATACTTTTCATGTAAAGAGAGAATTATGAAAGCAAAAACACCTTATAAAACATCTGAAAAACTTCAAAAAGAGTTTGACCTACTCTTTAATGCCTCTACATACAAAGAAAATTTTGTAATTTTAAAACGCTATTTAAAAGAGTTAGATACTGCAGTACCTACCCTTTTTAAACAATATACAGAACTTTATGAAGAAGGTGCAGTACGATTTTTAGATTTTAGTGTAAATGATGCTCTTCATGGCGTTGTAGAGGGCTTTATCATGGCAGACAATTCTAAAATGAAAGCATCTAAACGCAAAAGATATATAAAACATTTTGAAGCAAAGAGTGATTAAGCATATACTTACACCCATTAGTATATAATTTCACAATTTTAAACTTTTAAAGGTTGTACAATATGAAGAAGTTCTCTTATGCTTTGCTTGTAGCTTTACTGCTCGGATCCTCCGGATGCGCCGTCAAAGACTATAATTATATAGAAAAAAATGATACTAACAAAACAAAAATCATCACAAAAGTCAATGATACTGATTACGAAAAAGAGACGATGTTTGAGTGGAAAATTTCCAGAGGTGACAGAATAGAGATAAAAGCTTTTAACCAATCTTCAAGCAGTGGGCAACTTACCCAACTTTTAAGTAATGGTGGGCAGACTATTGCACAAAACAGATATGGAGATGAAGGGATTTTAGTACCAGCCAATGGAGAGATCAACCTTCCGCTAATCGGAAAAGTCAATCTTCTTGGAATGACAGAAGAAGAGGCTTCAAGATCTCTTACAAAGAGCCTTAAAAGATACCTTAAACATCCGTATGTTCATGTGAAAATTTTAAATCAAAAACTTTTTGTTGTCGGAGAGGTCAGAAACCCAGGTACTGTACTTGTAACAAACGGTACTATGTCACTTTTTGAAGCATTAGCGACCAGAGGTGATGTAACAGACTATGCAGACAGAACAAAAATCAAAATCATAAGAGGCAGTATGAGAAACCCAGAAATTCGGGAAATAGATCTTACAGACTTAAACGCAATTCGCTATGCAAGTCTCATTTTACGACCAAATGATGTTGTTTATGTACAACCACGTGACAGTAAAGCTTCAATGGTTGGTGCACAAGAGAAACTTCCATTCTGGCAACTTATCGGTGCAATACTCGCTCCGTTTAATACTGCTATAGTAACGTATGGGGTGGTAAGCAGATAATGAGTACACAGACACAGACAAATCCGGATGAGATAAACTTTGCAGAGATTTTTAGAGTTATCAGGAGATATAAACTCTCTATTATAACTCTTACTATTATTGCAACTCTGCTTGCAGCTGTTTTTGCATATTTTTCACCAAATATCTATAGTAGTTCTGCTACTATATTTATCAAAGAGAGTAATAAAAATCCAAATGAAGACATTCTTAATAAAGCTCTAGGTATGCAAGGCGCCAATATTGACAATGAAGTTGCCATACTCCAGTCTCATACTATCGCTTCAAAAGCACTTAATGAACTCAATATTGGAACAAGATATTACTATAAACATAATTTAAAAACGTTAGAACTTTATCAAGATACGCCTTTTATTGTTAGTCACAATTATCTTACAAAAAATGCAAAAGCCTCTGTATTTCATATTAAACCACTTGATAAAGACAGTTTTAGACTTGTTATAGAACCATCTCTAAAGCAAAAAGCAGTCAATTTTATCAAATCAAAAATCAGTACTATTCCAGAAGATCAGAAACTCATTACTTATAATGGTATTCACCACTATAACGAAGAGATCCAAACACAATGGTTTAGCATAAAAGTACAAAAAGTCTATGATTATGATGATAAAGATTATGCATTTACCATTCAAGAAAATTCTAAGATGATCTCTTTTATACAAAATTCTCTCTCTGTCACTCCTGTCTCAAAAGAGGCAACAATGCTCACTATAACTTTTCAAGACAATATAGCAAAACGTGCTGTTGATGTTATAAATGCACTTAATAAAGCCTACATAAGTGATGAGCTTTCTATGAAGACACTGAGTGCTAAAAAGACTTTAGAATTTTTAGATCAACAAATTGCTGCCATAAATAAAACTCTTCAAAAATCTGCCAAAAATTTAGAAAATTACAAGTCAAAAAATCTTGTTGTTACACTCAGTGAAAAAGCGACAATTACTACAGGAAAACTATCTGACTTGGAGAGTAAACTGTATGAGTTAAATATGCAGGAAAACTTTTTTCAAAATATAGCATCTTACATAAAAACACATGATGATATTGATGGACTCAACCTGAGTGGTGCAGAAAATGCAAGCCCTATTATCAGTAACCTGCTTATTAAGATTCAAGAGCAAACATCTCTAAAAAAATCTCTACTTATTGATTATACAGAACAACATCCTGATGTTATTAAAATAACACAGAGCATCACTTCACTGAAAAAAACACTGAAACAGACTATTGATTCCAGTATTAGAAATCTACAGGAACAAAAAGCGAGCTTACAACATACAATAGAGAAGCATAAAAAAGATTTAGAAGCACTGCCTGAACAGGAACGTAAACTTACAACTCTTACAAGAAGTTTTGTTGTGAATGAAAAAGTCTACTCTTATCTACTACAAAAAAGAGCAGAGACTGCTATTTTACAATCTTCAACAGTTTCAGAAACAAGAGTAATTGACCCTGCAATATTAGCAGACAAACCTATCAAACCAAAACGTCTCTTTATTGTGATAGTAGGGTTGATACTTGGTATAATTATCGGGATTATGCAAGCACTTCTGCGCGCAAAACTAGACAATACTGTAAAAACTATTGAAGATATTGAAAATACTTCTACTCTGCCGGTATATGGTGTTGTACCGGAATTTGATCCAAAAGATAAAAATAACAGTGCCTTTAAAGAAGCACTTAGAGTTGTGAGAACAAATATAGAGTTTATTCAAAACAGCGACAAGTCTAAGCTTGTTACTGTTACCTCTTCCATTCCTATGGAAGGAAAGACTACTATTATTTCTGAAATAGCTAAAATTGTTGCAAAAACTCATAAAAAAGCAATCATTTTAGATTTAGATATGCGTCGTGCCAGACTTCATGAAAAGTTCGCTCTTGAAAATCCAAAAGGTATGAGTACTCTCCTTGCAGGTAAAGACACCATCAATGATGTTATTCAACACAGTGAGGAAGACAATTTAGATGTTATAACAGCTGGACCTACACCACCTAATCCATCTGAGCTTATAATGTCAACAAAGATGAATAAAATCATTGAATTTCTTCTTACAAAATATGATTATGTATTTTTAGATACTCCACCTATTGGACTTGTAAGTGATGCTATGATGCTGCTTAAAGTCTCTGATTTAAATCTTTTCATACTCAAGGCGAACTTCTCCAAAAAAGAGTTTATTGGCAGTATTGAGCGTCTTGTCGAAGATCATAAACTACATAACTCTGGAATTATTTTAAATCAAGTGAAATTTGATAAAAAATCAGGATATGGATTTGGATATGGTTATGGCTATGGCTATTCTAATGAGTATTATAAAAATGAAAGCTAAAGGAGGCTTTCATTTAAGATAGTATTATTTTTAAAAATCTTCTCCATCACCTTAGAGTGTAAATTTTTCTCAAGGTGCTGAAGCTGTCTCTCTTTATGAGTATCACTCCCTATAAAATCTATTAACCCTTCTTCTGCTAACTTGTTTGCAATTTTTTGTACATCCTTGGAATAGTATCCGCTAAACGAGTTTAAATTTACCTGAAAAAGTAAGCCTTTACGCTTGAGCCATTTATATTCATTAAAGTTTTTATGTAAGAAAATATACCTCTCAGGATGCGCAAGAACCGGCTTGTATCCAGCAGATATCATCTCAAAGATGGCAGATTCTAAAAATATAGGTTTACTATTGTAGGAGAGTTCAAAAAGGAGATAGTTATCACCAAATGTCAACAATTCTCTCTTTTTTAAAAGATTTAAAAAATGTTTATCTAAAAAATACTCTGACGCAACTTCAACTTCAATATCTATATTTTTTTTAACAAGCTCTTTTTTTAATTTTTGTAATCCATTTTCTATAATTTCAGAATTATTAGGATACTTATCACTCATTATGTGTGGGGTTGTTATAAGCTTTTTAAAGCCCAACTCTTTTAATTTTCTAATAAGTGCTACTGATTCATATATATTCTGTGCACCATCATCAATCCCTGGTATAAGATGAGAGTGAACATCAACAAAATAGTTATGATGGAACTCTTTTTTACGAACCAAATTCAATACTTTTTCAAACACTTTATATCCTTATTAAACTTAGTTTTTTATGCTTCAATTATTCTTTTATTAATTGTGATATAATAGTAGCATAATTTAATTATAGAAAAAGGAAAAATTATGCAATTTAACACTTTAAAATTAACTTTACTATCTTTTATAACTGCAACTTCTTTTCTAGGTTGTGGAGAGGGTGCAGGTTCTTCTACTCAGGCAACTCCATCAAGTGCGAATGCTGTTCCAGATACCAATAACACGAGTAAAATAATTAATAAGATTCAAGATCCTTTAACTACAGCTGTCTCGTATGCAGATTTATTCTCTTTACTTAATAAGCAAACAGATAAAACAGGGCTTATCATAGATGCTCATGGTGTAGAGGGTTTAACACTGCAATGTGGAACAAATCAAATCCCAACCGACCAATATGGATTGTTTACATGTGATACTTTTCCTCTAAGTATATATCTAGGTAACTTTAAAATAGGAACACTCGCAGCACTCCCAAAAGATAAAATTATTTACACACAGGACATTTTAAATTTACCACGTGCTGCTACAATGCATCCAGATGTAACAAAGCTTTCTATGATTTTACAATCTCTTGATGAAGACGCAGATATAACAAATGGTATAAAACTCACACAAGAGAGTATTGATTTGTTAGATAATGAATTGGCCAACTTTACAAGTATAGAAGATTTAACAGTAGAAAATGTAGACAATATTTTAGATAGTGTAATTGCAAGTAGAAAAGCAAATAATCCAGAAGTAAAACTTACAAAAGTAGTAGACAAAAAAGCTCAAATTAATCTGACAGAAGCACTTGCCAATACACCGGCAAGGAACTTAAATATTACATCTTTTCATAGTATAACCTTATGAGAGCCTAAATCTCTCTATATTGAGTGATTGCTTACAAATCACTCGTTTACCTCTGGGACTTTTCTTAATCTTATTTACAATTTTTACTTTAATATCTAAGCCCTTATGAAGTGAATTATTATTTATTTCTACTTCCATTAACTTCGCATCAACAGAATCACTTTCTACCAACAATTCAACTTTTCCAATACTATTTTGTACATACTGTATAGCATTGGCTTTTTCACACAGCTCATCCTGTTCATAACACATCGTAGTAATAGAGACCAATCTTTCATCCTTAGTCACCAAAAAGTCCTGTGTTCTTCCCTCTATATTCTCTACCTCTTTGGCAACATCTGTTGTATCATAGTAGTTTATCTCCCCTGCTACACTGTCACCTGACTTGTAGTTTATAAAGGGCATTACGAAGTTATCAAATGTTGTTGTAATGAGTTCTGAATTTTCTACTCTTGTGAGTCCATAAGAGTTCATAAAGTGGTACTTATCTCTATTGATTCTGTACCCTATTGCGTTTCTCTCTGTATGTCCGTAGTGGGTCAATACATCAACATTGAAGTACTCTTCTATCATTCTTAATTCATCAGGATAGACTGTCTCAGAAGCAAGCATCACTCCTTGAATGTTTAATTTTGGAAGTTTATGTAGTTTAGACTGTTTTATGAAGCTCAGTACTGCGCTTGGGTATCCAAAGAGAAACTTTGCTTGGAACTCTTTTGCTTTTTCATACATTAAGGGAAATTTATCTGAGTTCATATAGTTATTTGAGAGTAGAAAATAGTTATCTACAGGTTCATATTCCCAAAAAATGTTCTGCTCTGGCTTTGAAACTTCTCGTCCTTTAAGCAAAAGTGTTCTATCTCTATACTTGTATCCTATTTTGGAAAATATATAGTTATTATATGCTTTCTCTTTTGCTCTGCTTGATGCCGGTAAAAAGTATTTTGTAGGGGTAGAGAGAGATCCTCCTGAGTAGTATGGTACTGCGCTCTCTTTTGTTTGGGTGTAAATTTTATCAATATTGTTTTTTATATCATGTTTTG
>CAZCMR010000002.1:58998-87882 GCA_964499805.1 uncultured Sulfurimonas sp. | reverse complement strand
TTTACTTGATATTGTAGAACATCCAAATAAAGAAAAATTTGCACATCAAAAGATATTGATAATACGAATTGAAGATTATATTATCTCTGTACCATTTGTTGAGAATGAAAATGAGAGGTTTTTAAAAACTATTATTCCAAGTCGTAAACTTACTAAAAAATATTTGAAGGATTCATAATGAAAGATTTTAATTTAGACAGTGAAGAGATGGAACTTTTAGAATCTCTTGAATCTGGCGAATGGAACTCAGTTGACAATTTAGAAGGTGAACTGAAAGTTCATCAAAATATTGCAAAAACTACTCTAAAAAAAGATAAAAGAGTAAACCTTAGAATGTCATCTAAAGATTTAGAAGCTATAAAAACATATGCAGTTGAAGAAGGTCTTCCTTATCAAACTTTAATGTCTAGTGTACTTCATAAGTTTGTTACAGGAAGACTTGTAGATAAACAAGCAGGATAACAAAACAGAGCTATTGCCAAAAGGATTAATTCAGCTTATTAAAAATAATCCACTTCAAAAGCCACCTCCATATAAAAAACCTGTACGAATATCAATAATGTGGACTTATTACGGAGAATGAGATAACAATGAATAAACAACTCTACATCGGTATTATGAGTGGAACTTCTTTGGATGGTGTGGATGTTGCACTGTGTGAAGTGGATGCAGGCTCCTGCAAGTTGATCCACTCGCTTGAGTACCCGCTTCCAAAAGAGCTCAAAGATGAGATACTCTCTACCATAAACGCAACGACTACCATTCAAGAGGTCGGAGCACTTCACAGCAGGCTAGGAAAGCTCTTTGCTGATGCTGTAACTGCACTTTTAGAAAAATTTCATATCGACCCAAACGCAGTGACAGCCATCGGTCTGCATGGTCAGACGCTCTGGCATGAGCCAAACGCAGTAGATGCCTTTTCTTTGCAACTTGGAAATGGTGCTATTGTTGCCACGCAGACACACATCACAACCGTTACGGACTTTCGATCTATGGATGTGGCAAACGGTGGAGAGGGTGCCCCTTTTGCTCCTGCGTTTCATCACTTTTTATTTGGCAGCGCGCAACAAAAAAGAGCCGTGCTCAACATCGGAGGGATGGCAAACCTTACGATACTTGAAGATAAGACACTTGGTTTTGATGTGGGATGCGGAAATGTTTTGCTTGATTATTTCATAGATGCCAAACGCAGTAAGCCGTATGACAAAGATGGTACATTTGCCCGCAGTGGCAGAGTAGATACAGCACTTTTAGAGAATATGCTTGAAGATGCGTATTTTAAAAAGCTTCCTCCAAAGAGTACGGGCAGAGAGTATTTCAATGCCGCTTGGCTTGAAAAACAGCTTGCAAAATTTCCAAACATTGCTGATGCAGACATCCAAAGAACACTCCTTGAACTTACAGCCAAAAGTGTTGCAGATGAGCTGCTTAGATTTAACGTTGCAGAACTTATCGTCTGTGGCGGAGGAGCGAAAAACTCCTTTTTACTTGAACGCATCAAAATACTGAGCAACTCTCAAGTAGTGCAGAGTTCACACTACGAAGTTGATGGGGATTTCTTAGAAGCGATGCTCTTTGCATGGCTTGCATACAAACGCATACACAACCAAAGTGTAGCACTCAAAGATATCACCGGCACAAAAAAAGATTCTATCCTTGGAGCAATCTATGAAAAAAATTAAAGAGTGGCTAGCAACAACTCCCTACAAAGAGTATGAGATAAGCATCGCCTCTGCCGATGCGAGTTTTAGAAAGTACTACCGCCTCAAAAAAGAGGATAAAAGCTTTTTACTGATGGACTCTTCACTTGAAAAAGAGTCACTCACACCTTTTTTGGATGTCACACAACGACTGCTAAACGCAGCCGTACAAGTCCCGCAAATTTATGAGCAAAACCTCTCTTTGGGCTATCTTGTCATTGAAGATTTTGGAGACACGCACCTGCTCTCACAGCTAAACGCAGCCAACTTCTCCATACTTTACAAAAAAGCCATAGATGAGATCATAAAAATGCAAGATGCAGATGCTTCTGGCCTGCCACTCTATGACAAAGCCTTTTTACATTTTGAGATGGATCTGATGCAGGAGTGGTATCTGGAAAAAAAACTTGGACTAACACTCACACAAACAGAAAAAAGAGTGTTAGCAGATAGTTTAAACAGCATTTCAAACGCAGTGCTGGAACAGCCCCAAGGTATCTTCGTTCACAGAGACTACCACTCACGAAATATTATGCTTACTTCAGATAACAGACTTGGTATCATCGACTATCAAGATGCTATGAGCGGAGCTGTGAGCTATGATCTGGTCTCACTCCTAAAAGACTGCTACATTGCGTTTGAGAGAGAAGAGATAGAGAAACTTGCACTCTACTTTAGAGATAAAAAAGTCTTGAGAGTAAGTGATGCAGAGTTTTTACGTTGGTTTGATTTTATGGGACTGCAGCGTCACATCAAAGTACTTGGCATCTTCTCCCGTCTGCATCTAAGAGATGGCAAAGATGGTTACTTAAAAGATATTCCACTAACACTACGATATGTTATAGATACCGCAAAGCGTTATGAGGAGACTCAAACGCTTGCACTCTTTTTGGAGGAGCATCAGTGAAGGCGATGATTCTTGCTGCCGGACGGGGTGAGCGAATGCGCCCGCTTACCGACACTCTCCCAAAACCGCTGCTTGAAGTCGGAGGCAAGCCGCTCATCATCTGGCACATAGAAAATCTTGTTCGTAACGGCTTTAAAGAGATTGTCATTAACATTGCCCATTTAGGCTACAAGATCCCTGAACTTTTAGGTAACGGCTCAAAATGGGGCGTAAATATTCTCTACTCTGATGAGCAGCAAAGCGGTGCGCTTGAGAGTGCGGGAGGCATCATAAAAGCACTGCCTCTTTTGGGAAGTGAGCCCTTTTTAGTGCTAAACGCAGACATATTTTGTGACTATGAGTTCGATGCAGATTTTGACCTGCAGGGTCAACTTGCACATCTTATTTTGGTACCAAATCCTCCACACAATCCCAAAGGAGATTTTGGCCTGAAAGATGATGGTCTGCTTCTAAACGCAGCACCTATCATGCATACCTTTTCAGGCATAGGGTATTATGACCCCAAACTTTTTCAAGACCAAAAGTTACAAAAAAGCCCACTTGCGCCACTTTTAAGAGAGTTTATCGGCAAAGAGCGCATATCCGCTACGTTATTTAACAAAATGTGGCACGATATAGGCACACCACAAAGGTTGCAACAGATAAATGAAATATACAAACATACTCTCACTTCTGCTCTTTAGTACCATTCTCTCAGCACACTACGGTGACTGTAGTTTTAAAAACAAGCACTACGAAGATATCTGTAAAAAAGTTGTCAAGCATGGTGTATCTTACGAGTATGCAAATAAGTTTCTACTCTCATACTTCAAGACGCAGAAGTTTGATGAAGTAAGCTGGAAATATCTCCAACCCTCCAAAATAAAATACCACCGAGAGAGAGAAAAGCAGGCAAATAATGTCCTTGTAAGCTATGTTCCAAAGATGGTTGCAAATCTTAAAAAGTACAAAAAAGTATATGATTATGCTGAAAAAAAATATGGTGTTAACCGTGAAATAATCGCAGCTATCCTGCTCAAAGAGACAAAACTCGGAAAGATAAAGCCGACACATGATGCATTTATCGTCTTTAACACCATTGTTGTACGGACAAAACCTAAAACATCACGTGACAAATGGCTGCTTAAAATGGGCAAAACAAATATGGCATCCATCATCGAACACTGCTACAAAGAGGGTGTAGAGCCCGAGCAGTGTAACCTGCCAAGCTCTTATGCCGGTGCAGTTGGTATTCCTCAGTTTATGCCAAACAGCTTTGCCTATACAGACTCATACAGAGGCAAGGTTGCAGACCTGACCAAGATGGAAGATGCCATCCTCTCTGCGGCAAAGTTCCTGCATATCAAAGCCAAGTTTGATACGCTTATAGATTGGAAAAAGATGCCAGATGTCCCAAAAGTAGAAGCAGCGTGGTACAAGTATGATTTTGAAAATGAAAATGCCTCTTTTTGTTATGAAAAGAGTCGAAGCGGAAAAGTCTACAAGTGTTTTACAAAAGATAAACAAGAGCTGGCATACATGAAAAAGTATGTCCAAAAGATTATGCGCTATAACAACTCCTCAAACTACGCGGTTGGGGTACTGCGTTTAGCCTATGATGCACATAAAATGTTAGAGAAATAATCTACTCGCTGTAGCTACGTAGCAGTTCCAAAAAACCACTGATGTAGTGTGCAAAAAATATCATAAACTTCACATCTTCATCATCGAACTTATCCTCTTTGTTGAGCAGTTCCAAAACACCGATAATCTCACGTTTGGAACTAAAGATCGGTGCAGCGATGATGTTTCTTGTTACATAACCCGTTTTTTTGTCTATTTCAGGTAAAAATTCCGGATGAGCGTAGGCATCATTTGTCATTACAGGTTTTCGTGACTTGAGTGTAAAGCCTACAAAACCTCTATCGGCAGGGATGATTATCTTATCGACCTCATCTGCTAACGTCGTCCAGAGTTCACCCTTGTCACTCTCATATATAAATATAGAGCATCTGTCCGCTCCGATAACCTCTTTCACATATTTGGATATTAAGGGCATGCCATCTTCGAGTGAATTTTTACTTAACAGCTCCCTCGCAAACTCTGCAAGTTTTAAAGTTTTCTTCTTATATTTCATACAAAGCACCTCATTATTAGACTTCTTATAACTATTATAGTGTAAAATGCCAAGAAAAAAAAGAGAGAAAATAAAAATGAGTAAACTTACCCTTATGCACAATCCACGATGTTCAAAATCACGCGAAGCACTAAAAATTTTAGAGGAGAACGGTATAGATGCGGAGATAGTAAAGTATCTTGAGACACCACCTACTAAAGAAGATATCAAGAATATACTTAAAATGCTGGGTATAAACGCAAGAGATCTCATGCGTACAAAAGAGGATATCTACAAAGAGTTAAATCTTAAAGATGTTACAGATGAAGAAGCGCTGATAAACGCAATGGCTGAACACCCAAAACTTATTGAGCGTCCTATTGTTATAAAAGACGGCAAAGCCGTTATCGGACGTCCGCCATCTAAAATCGTGGATTTTTTAAAGGCTTAGTTGCTCTATGCTCACACCGTTATCTTTTAAGAACTTTGAGATAACATCGGAGTGGGTATGTTCGTATGGTGTTTTATAGACTATGCGTTTAATCCCACTTGCTATGAGGTTTTTACTGCATTCGCTGCAAGGTTCCAACGTCACATAGATAGTAGCATCTTCTATACTTATCCCTTTTCGTGCCGCCCAGATGATGGCATTCATCTCTGCATGTATCTCATAGGTTTTTGACCACTCATGATGCTCAGGTGTATACTCATCATTCCAGTGTTCACAACAGTTTGTATATCCTGCAGGCGTACCGTTGTAGCCCGTACTCAAGATACGCCCGTCTTTGACTATAACCGCCCCCACCTGTTTGGAGACACACTTTGAAGCCGAAGCTATCTCGCCTGCTATCTTTATAAATATCTTATCACTAAGCATACTCTGTTACTCCGGCATTCTGATAATATTTATGTCGCTATTGTCACGCAGTCTGGCAAAATATTCACTCAGAGCTTCTTCTCTTTTTTTAGCGATAATTGCATTCATAATCTGAGGTCTAATACTCTCTAGGTCCATATCTTTTGCCATTACAACGGACTTAAGGTAAAAACTCATAAATCCTCCTTTTCCATCCGGTAAAACAGGAGTAAAGCTGTCAAGCTTTGTTTTACTCAGTAGTGATGCCAGCTCAGGCGATATTCTGTTATACTCTAAAGTCTGCTCAGCTGTTGCAATTGAAGGGGAGTAGAACATTGGATTGTGTACTTTTGTCTCAAGTTCTTCTCTGCTTTGTGCAGTGTAGATAATAACATCAAATGAGCTTGGATGTTCTAGCTCTTTTTTATGAAATTTAAAATACTCCGCTATCTCATCATCACTCGGCTCTGAAATGGAGCTCATAGCTATGGCTTGATAAAGTTTTTGACTCAGCAGCTTCTCTTTTATCTTCTTTTTAAGCTCACTTGAACTCAGTCCGTTAGACTCACGTACCGCATCATAAAATTCACTGACACTCAGATGATTACGCGCCGCCATCTCTTTGATATCCGCATAGACCTCACTACTTGAGACCGAGATATTTCGCTTTTTTATCTCCATGGCTTCAAGCTTTTTACGGATGAGTATATCCGTAACTTTTTTTGTATCGAGCTTTGTTTCTTGCATCATTTTTTTCATATCTAGCAGAGTAATAATCTGGTCCTCTATCACTATGGCAGCACCATCATATATCTTGGCACTCAACAGGCTTGTAAAGAGAAGAAGAAATAATATTTTATACATTTTTATCCATTTGTCTATTTTTAAAGTGTATTTTACCCAGCTTTGACAAACAACTACCTAAAGTCCCATTCCCTTAGAGAATTAACCTGCTTCTAACCAACATTTGTCTACAATTTCACTACTTATTTACAAAGGTATATTTATGGTTGTTACACGTTTTGCTCCAAGTCCTACAGGCTACTTACATATCGGTGGTTTACGAACTGCACTTTTTTCATACCTCTGGGCGAAAAAAAATGGCGGGAAGTTTGTTCTTCGCATTGAAGATACTGACAAAGCAAGAAACTCAGAGGAAGCTACAGAGGCTATTTTAAACGCTTTTGAGTGGCTTGGTCTTGAGGCTGACGGAGAGATAACCTACCAAAGCAAACGTGATGATATCTATGCAAAATATATCAAGCAACTCCTTGACGAGGGTAAAGCATATAAGTGCTATATGTCAAGAGAGGAGCTCGATGCACTGCGCGAAGAGCAGATGGCGAACAAACAGCGTACAAAATATGACGGCAGATACCGTGAGTTTGATGGAACACCGCCTGAGGGTGTTGAGCCTGTTATCCGCATAAAAGCACCTTTAAGCGGTGAGATTGTCGTGCATGACGGCGTAAAAGGTGATGTAGTTTTTCAAGCTGAAGATATCTTGGATGATTTTGTCATCGCCAGAGCTGACGGAAGTCCTACATATAACTTTGTAGTAGCCATAGATGATGCACTAATGGGCATCAACGAAGTTATCCGCGGAGATGACCACCTCTCTAACACTCCAAAACAGATAGTTGTGTATGAAGCACTTGGATTTGAAATTCCTAAGTTTTACCATGTTCCTATGATCCACAATGCACAAGGCAAAAAACTCTCTAAGCGTGACGGAGCGACTGATGTGATGGAGTACAAAGCGATGGGTTATCTCCCTGAGGCACTGCTTAACTTTCTGGTACGTTTGGGCTGGAGCCACGGTGATCAGGAGATCTTCTCTATGGACGAGATGAAAGAGCTTTTTGACCCCAAAGATATTAACAAATCAGCTTCTATCTACAACACGGAAAAACTTGACTGGCTCAATGCACACTACATCAAAAATACTCCAAACGAAACACTTGTAGAGATGCTTAGTGAGTTTGGAGTTATTCTCACATCTCATGATAAAAAAGAGATTTTACTCGATGCACTCAAAGAGCGTGCAAAAACACTCAAAGAGCTTGCTACTCTCTGCGGTGAAATCATTACTACACCAAAGGAGTATGATGCAAAAGCTGTAAAAAAAGCATTTAAAGGCAACGCTTTTGAAGTTTTACAAAACTTTGCAGACAAGCTAAACGCAGCAGATACACTACACCTTCCATCTGATTATCATCATGTGATGGAAGCAGTTGTCACTGAGATGGAGATAGGATTTGGTAAGATCGGAAATCCGCTTCGTGTTGCGCTTCTTGGTAAAATGAGCGGTCCGGGTCTTGATACTGTTATGGCAGTTTTAGGCAAAAATGAAACGCTCAAACGTATAAACAATGCCATCACTGCAAACTCTTAAGTTGCAGTGATACAAGCTACTTAGATATCATCCCTGTAAACATCGGTCATATCAAAATCATTCTCCGGTTCAATCGTAGGGATGGAGTCTAAATCTTTAGGGTCGACCTCTTGTTCAGAAAAATCATACTCGTCAGCTTGATAAAATTTCTGCTCATCTGCATATTTTTTCTCTCTTTGCATCTGTTCTTTAAGATGTTTTTGTTTTAAAAGTTCCTCTTTATTCTGATTTTTCTCTTGTGCTTGTAGAGAAAACACTAAAGAGCTTAAAACCATTCCTGCTAATAATATTTTTTTCATAAGTCAACCTTATTATTTTACTAATTTAAAATTATAACCAAATATATCTTTGGAACAAAATCAGGAAAACATAATTTATAATTTTAAGCAGACATATGAGATATAATCGCCTTATGAATCACAATCCTATCAACTTAAAGACTCTTTTTAAATTGGCCTTGCATAAAAAATCTGCTCTCATCTGGGGGCAGCTAATTACACTGCTTGCCATCATCGTCAGTATTCCTGTTCCTTTGATGCTCCCTATGATGGTCGATGAAGTCCTTCTTCACAAACCAAAGTATATCGTACCCTCAATAGATGCATTCTTTGGTGATGGCAGTGCATTTTACTACATCGCTATTATCGCTGTTGTCGTTATCTTTTTACGATTTTCATACTACTATCTCACAGTTCTTACAACTAAAATATTTACCACAATAGCAAAGTACATCACCTACATGGTACGCGTCCGACTGCTCAAACATTTAGAGTCAACCTCCATGAATGAGTTTGAGACCCTTGGAAGTGGTGCGATTACTGCAAATCTTATCACTGATATTGATACCCTCGATAGCTTTATTATAAACTCATCGGGGCGTTTTGTTGCTTCAGTTTTAGCACTGCTTGCTGTAGGAATTGTGATGATAGCCATTAACCCTACACTTGGAATCCTCATCCTCTTTGTACAGCCGCTTATTATGTTTTTCAGTAAAAGACTCTCCTCAAAAGTCGGAGAGCTCAAAAAAGAAGAAAACAGAGCGATCGCTGCGTTTCAAGAGGATGTAGGAGAGACTCTTGAGCTCTTTGGACAGATAAAAGCGAGCAATAAAGAGAGCTACTTCTTCTCAAACGCAATAGCACAGGCAAAAAAGATAAAAGAGGCTGCCAATGCCTTTGGTTTTAAAAGTGTTGCGTATGAAAAACTCTCCTACACCATCTTTTTAAGTGTTTTTGAACTTATCCGGGCCAGTGGTCTGCTTCTCGTTGCCTACAGTGATCTTAGCATAGGTATGATGTTCGCAATGTTTGGTTATATCTGGTTTATTATGACACCGGTTCAAGACCTGCTCTCGATGCAGTACAGCTACTCTGCAGCAAACGCAGCGCTTGGACGCATAAACAGAGTATTGCAACTCAAACAAGAACAAAGCGGAGAGATAAAACTCGAGACAAACGCAGTCGATATAAGCTTACAAAAGCTCTCTTTCTCTTATGAAAGTAGTAACAAGTCCATTCTAAAAAACATCTCATTTGATATAAAATCTACCTCTAAAATAGCACTTATAGGTGCAAGCGGCAGCGGCAAGACAACACTCGCACAGATTATCTCAGGGTTTTATGAAAAGAGTTCGGGTGAGCTGTTTTACAACAATATACCAAGCACAGAGATAGATAAACACTCTATCCGAGAGAAGGTCTTTTTGGTTCTGCAGATGCCTATCCTCTTTAACTCTACACTGCGTTTCAATATCACTATGGGAGATGAAAGCATTACAGATGAGGAGATACACAAAGCACTTAAAATTGCACAGCTGAGTGATATGCTCAAAGGAATGCCTGATGGTCTGCAAAGTATCGTAGGCCATCACGGTATCCGCCTCTCGGGAGGACAACGCCAAAGACTCAGCATCGCAAGAATGATCATAGCTAAACCAAGTGTAGTAATCTTCGATGAATCCACCTCAGCACTTGATGTACACACAGAAGCAAAACTCTTTGTAGCACTCAAGCCGATACTTGAGACAAAAACGGTCATTACCATCGCCCACAGGCTCAGTACTGTTAAAAATGCAGATATGATTTATGTTTTAAATGAGGGGGAAATTGTCCAGCGAGGGACACATGAAGAGTTGGAAAAGGAGGAGGGGCACTACTTGGAGTTCATTAAGAATCAACTCCTCTAGCCCTCTTCTCTTTTCCAAAAGCTATTAGTTGATACTAATGCTTTTTGCTTTTTTAGACTCTATTTTTTCTAAAGTTATTGTGAGTCTTCCATTTTCAAATTTTGCATTGATACTGTCTCTGTCTATATTTTCAGAGAGTGCAAAACTTCTTGAAATAAGCCCAAAATCAGATTCACAAAGATAGTAATCATCCTCTTTGAGCTCATTTTTAAACTTTCTAACCGCTGTTACGGTCAAGTAGTCATCTTCGACCTTAATGTCGATGTCCTCTTTTTTGACACCTGGCAGATCAACCTCAATGACAAATGTATCATTTGATTTTTTCGCCAAATTCGCAAAAGGCATATGCGAAGCCAAGTTGTTAAAAGTATCTTTTAAAACTTCAAGTCCGTTCTCAACTTTATCTTCAACTTTTTCTACAACATCTTTAGTAGTTTTTACAACATCCATAACACACCTCCTTACTCAATCTCAATTTTTTTCGTTGTATCTTTTACAACTTCAAGTTTTGGAATGATCACTTCAAGTACACCATCTTCACTTGCAGCACGGATATTTTCAATATCCACATTTTCAGGCAATGTAAAACTTCGAGAGAATTTACCATAAGCACTCTCTACTCTGTAGTAGTCATCTTCTTTGACTTCATTTTTACTCTCTCTTTTACCTGAAATTGTAAGAATATTTTTATCTACACTGACATCAACGTCCTCTTTGCTCACTCCCGGTAAATCCACATCAATATGATAAGCATCTTTGCCCTCACGTGTATTTACCGCAGGAACAAAGTCCAAAATCTCTTTTGCCTCTTCACTCTCTGGAATATCTGCAAATCTGTTAAATAATTCGTTAAATAAATCTAGTTGTCTATCTCTATAATGAGGTTTTCTATATCTTGTAACTAACATCTCAAACTCCTTAATATTTTTTATATGTAAAATAGTACAAAAAAATAAAAAGAAGTTGTGCTACTTTAGTAGCATTAGATGAGAATTTTTTCTTTAAAACCGACAATATGAGCATCAAGGTTGAGTTTCTCTTTGAGTACACTTTTAAAAACTTTTTGTGCTTCATACTCTCCGTGTACTAAAAACACCTTCTTAAGCTCTTCTATTTTTGAAATCCATTTTAAAATGCCGTCTTGATCTGCATGTGCAGAAAAACCGTTAATGGTATGGATGGAAGCTTTTACAATAATATCTTCACCAAAGATATTTATCCACTTGCTCCCCTCTACTATCTCACGTCCGAGTGTACCCTCCGCTTGAAAACCGACAAATACCACGGCATTGCGTTTATCCCAGATACGGTGTTTAAAGTGATGCGTTATTCTTCCGCCGTTACACATCCCGCTTCCTGCGATGATAATCGCACCGCTTTTAATATCATTGATACCCCGTGAAGCTTCTGGTGTTTCAGTGTAAATGAGCGAATCAAAGTTAAAAACAGTACCATCTTCTTGGACATTTTCCTGACATCTGTTTGTCAGCTCCTGTGCATAGTTACGATAGACCGCTGTTGCACGTGTCGCCATCGGAGAGTCCAAAAAGACCTTGCATTTTGGAAGCTCACCGTTTTCGTGCATCTCACGCAGCAGACAAAGAAGCTCCTGCGTTCTCTCAACCGCAAAAGAGGGGATCAAAACATTTCCCTTTGCCTCTATGGTTTTGACTATGACATCTTTAAACTCTTTTATCGTAAGCTCGATAGGCTGATGCTCTCTGTCACCATAAGTTGTCTCAACATAGAGCGTATCTGCTTTGGAGCATCTGTCCAGATCAGGAAGTACAAGCTCATTATCATTTCCGATGTCACCTGAAAATACTATCGTCTTAGAGTCTCCCTTATCCATATAAGAGAGCTCAATAAACGCAGAGCCTAAAATATGCCCCGCATTTCTGTAGATAAAACTGACTCCCTCACACAGCTCATAATACTCATCATATTCTGGATTAACCCACTCTATCATCTTAAATGTCTTATCGACATCAAGTGGCTCGTAGAGTGGTTTTGTGAGCCTTTTCTCTTTTCCTTTGCGGAGTGCTTTTTTATATCTGGTCTGAAAATCTTCAGTCATTATCTTTGCACTGTCAAGCAAAATAATCTCTGCCAAATCCATAGTAGCAGATGTGGCATATATCTTACCCTTAAAGCCTTCTTTTACAAGTTTTGGAATACGCCCCACATGGTCAAGATGCGCATGTGTAACTAAAAGATAGTCGATATCTGCAGGATTAAAATAAAAAGCCTCTGCATTTTTATCCTCATCCTCTCCTTGAAACATTCCACAATCTATCATAATTTTTACGCCATCCACCTCCAACAGATGACACGAGCCTGTA
Source organism: uncultured Sulfurimonas sp. (assembly GCA_964499805.1). Lineage (GTDB taxonomy): Bacteria > Campylobacterota > Campylobacteria > Campylobacterales > Sulfurimonadaceae > Sulfurimonas. The sequence goes on along the minus strand of CAZCMR010000002.1, from coordinate 75,402 downwards.
ACCTCTTTTGTAGCACCATAAGAGTGTATAGTCGCCATAATTAATCCTAAAAATAAATTTATAAATCCATTATACGCCTAAAGTTCTTAAAAAGTATTTGTACAACTAACTCTACAACACAAATGCAACACACTTTTAAGATATACTACAAATAAAAAAATCTTATAAAGAGGAGAGGCAGTGCTGTTTAATTCATACATCTATATTTTTCTCTTTCTACCTCTAAGTTTTGCTCTTTATTTTTATCTTATCCATAAACGGCTCTGCGAAGGTGCAAAAGCATTTCTTATCGTAGCATCTCTCTTTTTTTACAGCTACTGGAATCTCTGCTATCTTCCACTAATGCTCTTCTCGATTCTTTTTAATTTTACTTTGGCAAAAAATATCTCATCAAAGAGAGAGCAAAAGGGTATCTCAAAAAAAGCTCTGCTTATTTTTGGAATAGGTGTAAATCTTGCACTGCTTGGCTACTACAAATACTCAGACTTTTTTCTCTCAAATCTCAACACACTCTTTGGAACAGAGCTAGAGCTTTTACATCTGGCTCTGCCTCTGGCCATCAGTTTTTACACTTTCCAACAAATAGCCTACCTCATCGACAGTTATCGCAATGAAACAAAAGAGTATGACTTTTTAAACTACACGCTCTTTGTGACTTTTTTTCCACAGCTCATTGCAGGTCCAATCGTACATCACAAAGAGATGATGCCTCAGTTTTATACAAAATGGAATATGTCACTCAACTATAAAAATATCGTTCTTGGTCTGTTTATCTTCGCCATTGGACTCTTTAAAAAAGTCATTATCGCTGACAGTTTTGCTATCTGGGCAACAAATGGATTTGACATAGCACAAAAGCTCTACTTTATCGAAGCATGGATAACATCACTCAGCTACACATTCCAACTCTATTTTGATTTTAGCGGTTATACCGATATGGCGATAGGAGCAGCTCTGCTCTTTAACATAAAACTACCAATAAATTTTAACTCACCCTACAAAGCTACATCCATCAAAGAGTTTTGGAGACGCTGGCACATAACACTCTCAAATTTTTTAAAAGATTATATCTACATTCCTCTTGGCGGCAACCGTCACGGCTCCCTGCGTACATATACCAATCTTTTCATCACTTTTTATCTTGCTGGTGTCTGGCACGGGGCTAGCTGGATGTTTATCATTTGGGGTATTATTCATGGTCTTGCACTTATTACTCACAGAGTATGGGAAGAGTACGGTCTTAGACTCCCCTCTCTTTTTGCATGGTTTATAACCTTTTTATTTATCAACTTCTCTTGGATTTTCTTTCGAGCGAACAATCTTGATGATGCTTTTAAGATCATAAAAGGGATGCTTGGACTAAATGGGATTTTACTTCCTAAAGTTCTCTATGCTCCTTTAGAATCTTTTGGTATTAAAGGTATTGAGACAGGTGGATTTTTAGTTGCTATTGAAGGTTCTATAGAGACTCTTGTTTGGATTTGTCTTGCTTTTATTATTCTCTTTTTATTTAAAAATTCAAATGAATTGCTAAAAAAATTCCAACCAAACCTCTACTATGGTTTCTTCTATCTTTTTATAACTCTTGCGGCATTTTTAAAACTCAGCGGCCCCTCAGAGTTTCTATACTTTAGGTTTTAATTATGAACAGATATAAAAAATTTCTTATTACACTTACACTTCTTATTCTTATTACGCTCATCGCTGTAGCCTTTTTTAACTACAAAGTAGACAGTGCCGGACTCTTTTTTAAAAACAATGTTATGCAACAGGCAGCGAAAAAGCTTCTTCAAGGGAAAATTGTTGCCGGTTTGGGAGATGAAGCTTTTGATGACAGAGCTTTTCAGATTTCACTTATCAAGCTTATTCAAAGAGAGGTTGCTGTCATAGCTACCGGTTCATCAAGAACAAAAGAGCTAAGGCGACGATACCTCGCGAATGGAAAATATTCTTTCTTTAACCATGCAGTAAATGGAGCAAATTTAGAGGACTACATCGCTATTCTCGGTGCCTATAAAAAATTTCACGGCTATTTTCCAAAAGAGGTGATTTTGGGAGTTGACCCATGGATCCTCAATCGTAACAATGGACGTATTCGCTGGAAAGCCATACAAAACTATACTATATATGCAAAACAGATTACAAAAACAGATAAAGCACAGATTCCACAGAGACTCTTTTTTCTAAAAAAATACCAAGAACTTCTCAATTATACCTATACGCTCGCAAATATTCGTCATATCTTAACAAAACTACAACGGAAGAAGCCCTATTATATTGTAAACAATTTAGAGGTAGATGACTTTTTACGCGAGCCAGATGCTTCTATTCATTACCCTTATGAGACACGTTTTCCCAATCTAAAAGAGGTAAACTTAAAAGCGCTCAAATACACAAAAGGCAGTGTCTATGGTCTTGAGAATTTCGATTATGCAAATAAAAAAGAGAAGTTCCAACAACTCGTTGATACTCTTCAAAATGAGGGTGTGTATGTGACTCTTTTTTTGGCTCCCTATCATCCCCTTACATATGACATTTTGTCCAAAGTTCCAAAATATAAGATTAAAGAACTCGAGAACTATTTTCATAAATTTGCAAAACAGAACCATCTCAAAATCGTAGGCTCATACAACCCGCATAAACTCCATCTGAGTGAAAAAGATTTTTTTGACGGTATGCACTGCAACGACCATGTCATCAAACAGGTCTTTAGCTTATGGAAGCCTTCAGTCTCTTCTTTATGACATCCGCCACCCGAAACGAATTGGCATAGATGCTCCATGTGTAGGGGACGCTCCCTCCTGTTGGCATAAAGGAGGCATCTGTTACGTAGAGATTTTGCAGATCGTGTGCTTTGCAGTTTTTATCAAGCACTGAGTTTTTGGCATCCTCTCCAAAACGGCATCCACCTGCTACAAGGTTTGGTGGTGGAGCAGAGGAGATAGAGTACTCTATCTCTTCACATCCGAGTTCTTCTAAAACCTTTACAGCCTTTTGTGCAAGATGCTCACCCACTTTTAAATCATGTGGATGTCCATAGAGATGTATAACCCCTACGGGAACACCATATTTGTCTTTTACCGTCTCATCCACATCCACAAAACATTTATCAGTCGGCAGCCAGTCATTAAAGACCTCAAATGTCAAAACCCGTGAGGTCGTCAGACGTTTATGCACTTTTTGTGCAAGTTTTTCTCCCCACAGAAGATTTCCCTCACCATCATAGAGCTCATTCATCACACGGGGGATGATATTTTGATGCTCAAACAAAAAGTCTATCGTACCGCCTTTGTAGTGTTTGGAGTTCTCATCAAACTCATACCAATCCTGCAGACTGCGGTTAAAAAAGAGTCCCGTTTGCATCAGTTCCTGCTGCTGCGTTTGGCTTAACTTTTCAAATACAAATCTTCCTCTTCCACTCCCTCCTGCTGAGAAGATAAGATTTTTTCCCACTTCACCGCTTGAGTTTGCCAGACCGGTTGGAAAATACTCATTTTTAGAGTTTAGAAGCAGTCGGGAGCTCTCTATCGCCTGTGCTGCAAGAATAAATATCTTTGCCCGAATGGAATCTCTTATGCCGTGCTTTGTATAGTAAAAAGCACGCGTCACTTTTGTTTTATTGCTCTCAAGCCTGTAAACAAAAGCATCGGTAATGACCTTTGCACTGCACTTTTGCAAGAGCGCTGCTCTTGCGCTCCCTTTTGCAGCGCTTGCACAGCCGTAACTGCCACAGAAGTTCGAGTAATAACAGCCGTTGCGTTTAAGTGCATTTTGAGAAAGAACCGCACGAGGAGTCGGCATCGCCTCATATCCAAGTATGTCACAGGCTTTGTCAAACCACTTCGTCACTGCGTTTGTTTGCAGTGGAGGATAGGGAAAGTCTGCTGTTGAGCGGGGCTCTTGATGTTTGTGTTGTATCACTTTTCCACTTACACCAATGATTTTTTCAACCTTAGTATAGTAGGGTTCCAGATCCTCATAGGAGATAGGCCAATCCACGACATTTGCATCCTCTATCTCTCCATAAATACTTTTAAGTCTAAAATCATTAGGCTTGAGCCTATGAAAATAGCCGCTCATCAAGTTTGAAGAGCCCCCGACCATAGAGCCGTTCCAAAAATTCCATCCGGACTCTGCCCCGTCATAACGAGTAAAAGTTCCATCTGCCTTATACTCTTTGATAATATGCTTCTGCTCATTTAATGGAGGGGTGAACATATCACGACGGGAAACGGCAAGCTCATCTTTGTTGAAATCTGCTTCTGTATAGTTTTCACCCTTTTCTAAGACAACAACACTAAAACCTGCATTTGCAAGCTCATACGCTATGGGAGCGCCACCGGCTCCGCTTCCTATTATACATACATCTACCATTATAAAAATGCCTTTTTCGGTCGGGGTTTGCCACCCTCAAATGCAAGCCATCTCCAGCCGGCTTCTGCCTTATTTGCACCATAAATCGGGTCTCCGAGCATCGCTTCAAAGAGGTAACCCATGATATTGTAGAGAAAGCTATCACCCCACTGCGTTTGGGAAATGCTTTGGAGTAGCTTTTGACGTTTGGAAGCGGGGAGTTTTATATAGGAGGATCTGTAGATTGTTATCGCCTCTTCATTGAGCCATTTGACCCCGTTTTTAATAAATATTTTATCCTCTTGCGAAATACGGGAGTGATGCAGGACTATGCGCATATAAGGAGCTGTTTGTATCTTCAATCTTTGTGCTTGGGGGAAAAGATCATTTTGGAGTACTTTAATGGTATCTATGGGTGTTGTAATACCAAAAAGATTACACCCATCCATTAGAAAAACAGCACTTGACAAAAAGCCCACTTTTAAAAAGTTTCTACGAGAAAAGGTCGTCAAAAAAAGATCCTTTTTTCTTTGGTTCGTATTTGGAAGTACGCTCATCCACAAAATCGGGATCGCCTTTTTCAAACTCTCTTTGAGAGACTCTTTTGATATGTTTTGCCGGTTTTTTCTCTTTTATGAAGCCGCTGTTTGCAGGACGGCTTGCACCATGAGGGATACACATAACATCCTCCTTTTTCTTCACTTAAGACTATTATACTCAAAAAGTGTGTAGCAATTGTGCTCTTTGTCTTTTTAAGAAATATGTGATAAATTGGAAGAGGGCTGATAAAGAGAGCCCTGGTTGCTAAGCCAGCAATGATTCCTCAAAATAGCGTTCAATATCCATATATGTTTTTCCTGTATGATCTTTAAAGAGTAGATTTTTTTTGCTTATCTGTGTTAATTTACTTAAACCCATAACAGCAAGCAATCCACGAACACCTGCAAGCATCTGAGAATGATAGGAGGCTACATTTTCCGCCTTTTTCTCCACTAAAAATGAAGCCCTTTTTTTCTTATCTTGTGTAGCAAGTCCTACAGGACACGATCTTCCATGTGCACCTGAACACTCACGCGCCCGAATACAACCTGCACTCATCATAAACGCACGCGCAATAGCCACATAATCGGCACCAATACCAAAAAGGATTATCGCATCATCAGGTGTTAAAACCTTCTCACTTGCAATAAGCTTGACTTTATCTCTTACCCCCGCTCGTTTGAGTGCTCTATCGGCGATATAAAGCGCTTTTGATATCGTCATACCCACTGTCATCATCATCTCAAGCGGTGCAGCACCGCTCCCACCGTCACCACCATCAATAGTAATAAAATCAGGATAAGCATCTGAGCCCTCATCCAAACGCAGCTTAAGCAGCTTGGCATACTCATCGAAGGCTGCAACACTTGAGATAACAATCTTCACGCCAACGGGCTTTTGGGAGAGCCTTTTTAATCTTCCCATAAAATCAAACAGCTCTTGGAGATTATGTGCAAACGGAAACTGGTTTGGACTAAAAAGATTTTGGTGCGGTGTGACTCCACGGTAGTAGGCAATCTCTTGGCTCACTTTTGCGGCAAGAAGTTTACCTCCTGTCTGTTTTGCTCCCTGTGCCATCTTTATCTCTGTCATTTTACAAAAGCGCATCGTTTTTTGGTATCGCTCTTCATCGAAGTCACCATCTTTGTCCCGCACGCCATAGAGACCGCTTCCCATTTGAAAGATGATATCGGGTATGTCATCTGGAACCTGCGTAGGAAAAACACCAATAGACGCATCCCAATCAATTCTGTAAAAAACCAACTCATCTGTATCAAAGAGATAACTGTCAGGTGCATCTGAGTAGACAACCATATGCTTGTAAATCTTTTGCGCTAATATCGCATTGAAAAAAAATTGAAAAAATCTATAGACACCTTTTGCAAAAAAGGTCCCCTCCTGCGTTTGAAAGAACTTACACTCTCTTGTATATTTATGTGTATACAAAAAGTTTGATGTCAAACTCCCCTCACCTGTATTTATGGGAAACCTTCCAAGATAGGCCCCTTTTGCAAATGCGCGGGTTCCCTCGGGCGATATCGCTCCGTCACTCATAGCACTCCTGCCAAAGACGGATTTTGTTGTAAATGGGTTGGACGTGTTCTCGCCAAAAGTAACAGAGAAATCACTACTGACATCTTCAGTATTTAAAACGCAGTTGGCATTTTTTATAGATATTTGTGCACTCTTTTGAGGCTGTCCCGGAGAGAATGAGGCATAAGCGGATTTGCGCTCTGCAGAGTCATATACCCATCTGACCTTATCAAATGACTCATAAAACTTCTCATCACCGAAATATTGGCGCATCGGATTACGAAGTGCATAAAAAACATAACGAAGACGTCCTATTAAAGGATAGTTTATCAGCAGTTGATTCTCTCGTTGAATATATTTGTCATATATAAACAAGACTATGGATATCAGAACAAAAAGGGCTACCAATGCCTTCATCATAAACATTAAAATAGGAAAGTGCATCTCCCCTATCTTATGCGTAAAGTGGACTAAGGCTTCCATGATTTAGTTTTTTTCACCAAAAATAATTCTGTCAAGTGAAAATCTTCCTGCACCATGAGAGAAAAATATCAATAAAAATGCCATATAATAGAGTGGAATCTCAAAACCGTTATCTCCTGCTGAAAAACCGTGACCAAGATGAACAGTAACAATGGCCACTATCATAATCACAATCAAAGGAATAGAGATGAATCTTGTAAAAAGTCCCAGTGTAAGGAGTACCACGCCTGCTATCTCTGTACTTGCAGCCATATAAGCATTGAGTGTCGGAAAAGGGATACCCATCGAGCCAAACCACTCTGCAACAGATTTCATATTCTGCCACTTCATCATCGCCGGTTCATAAAAACCGTAAGCGACCAACACTCTTGCAACAAAAAGACTGAGTGATTTTAAATACTCACTTAGACGAGAAAATTCGAGATAAATATCTTTGATATACATGATAAACTCCTTCATTTATATAGGAGCATTGTAACCATCTACTGTGTAGGGAGTGTGTATTACAAGGGTAAATCCGAAAATCTGAAATTGAGAGTATGGATGAGGAAAAAAAGCACTATACATAAAAAAAGGCAGTAAAGTATAAACTTTACCACCAAAACAAAAGAGCAGCGAAACTATTTAGCGCCGCATTTTCCTGCACCGCATTTCATCGCTTTTTTCGCCTCTTTTTTAGCATCACCGCATTTACCGGAACCACATTTTTTTGCAGCTGCTTTTTTAGCATTGCCACATTTTGCAGCACCACATTTTTTTGCCGGTTTTTCCATTTTGGAACCACATTTGCCGGCACCGCATTTCATATCACTTGCACTTAAAGAGACTGCACCCAAACCTGTAAAGAGAGTTGCGCCTAAAAGCATTGCCGCTAAATTTAACTTTTTCATCATATATCCTTTATGTTGTTGTTTTGAAGTATTGTATAGTTATTTTGTGTAGTCTTTGTGTAATTAGCTCTCTTATGGTGGTATAATTACAATAATTATATACAAAGGCTTATCTATGTTATCACAGAGTCAAACACTCCAAGAGCAGTTCAAAATATTTTATAAAGAGCACAAACCTAAAAATTTTGAAGATGCTCTTGAAAAATTTGCTATCTTTGGCGGTGTGGGCTGGGGAGAAATCGACACCTCAAAACCATCGTTTGAACTTATACAAAAACTCATCCTTGATGATTACTCCTACATTAGAAATGATGTCAATGACATCACTACAGGAGCACCTCTGTACCATGCACTTTTAAGTGCCATTGCTATGGGAGACGGAAAAACCCACTCTAGCTATAAGCGTGCAAAACTTGACAAGGATGTAGGAGACAAAGCGGTAGAAGAGCTTGTTGAGCGTGGAATTATCTATGTTGAGAAACCAAAAAAAGAGTTCACTTCGTGGGCAGAGAATGAAAAACTTGATAACAAGCTCTACTTTACAACACCGTTTTTACGTTTTTGGTTTGCTTTTGTCTCTCCTTTGTTTAAAGGCATACGAGACGGTGACTACAGTGAGGTAAAAAAGCGATGGCAAAACAGAGAAGCAGAGTTTTGTGACCTTATCTTTACACAACTCTCGCATGAACTCATCAAAAAGAGTTTTCAAAATGAGGATGCCATCAAAGAGATATCAAGCTATTGGGATAAAAAGATAACGCTTGATATCTATGCCACAACACAATCAGGTAAAAGAGTTGTAGGGAGTTGCAAATATACAAACTCCAAAGTAAAAAAGAGTGAACTACGCAGACTACAAGAGCTTTGCCGTGAAGCAGGTATAAACGCAGATATCTTTGTAATAGTAGCAAAAAAAGGCTTTTCAAGTGAGCTCAAATCCCTCAAAGGAGAGAATCTCAGACTCTATACTCTGAAAAACTTTAAAGAGCTTCTTGAGTAGAGAGTAGATTCTCTACGCACTCCTCTATCATTTTGTAGACATACTCAAAACCATCAAACCCATCAAAAAAATAGGGATCAGGAACATCTTCGTTATTCCAGCCAAAAGCACCAAGTTTGACTATCTTCTCCTGTGGACATCCCATCTGTAACAGTGTAGCCATATTGTTTCCATCGAGTGCGACAAGTAGATCAAACGCAGTACAATCCTCTTTGGTGATTTGACGTGCTCTGTGCTGTGAAATGTCGATGTTGTGCATCCGTGCTATTTTAACAGAGTGCTCACAGGGAGTCTCACCGACATGCCAACTGCCTGTTCCACAGCTATCGACATCAATATCCAGTGTTTTTTGCTCTACAAACTCACGGGCGATCCCCTCCGCCAGAGGAGAACGGCAGATATTTCCTAAACAGACAAAAAGTATCCTACGTATCACCGGAGTCTGCATATTAGCGTTTATCCCAGCCAACCATTCCCCACGATTCCAAATCACTTTGAAGCTGCTTCATACTTCTGCTGCTTGCATCTTTCTCTTGAGAATGGCACGCATAACAGGCATTTGTCTCTTTTGGCATTTTATATTTCAGAGTCTGTGCAGGTGTTACAAAGCCAAACATATGTGAACGCACCGTTAGAGGAGATTTGCCAGTATGGCGTCCTACTTTTGGCATGTGGCACTCAACACACAGACTCCCTTTAGAGTCTGCTTTATGATGGGTGTGCGCTTCAAGTCTTCTCTCATGCGGTCCGATAATTGCGTTAAAAGAGTGGCATTTCATACAAAGTGCATTTCCACTGTTATGTTGTGCAGTTGGCTGCAGGGTATGGGGATCATGACAGTTTATGCAGGTAATTCCATGTTTACCCATCATTGAGTGTACATACTCATTTCCCTGTGTACGGTTTTTCTTGCCCATTCCGTTGGCATAAAACTCTTTTGTCTCATTTCCAATTACAAAAGGAGCAACCATTTTGTAATTTGCCAATGGTTTTCCTGCTTCATATCCAAGAGGATAATCTCTGGCATCCCCGTAAATTTCACTCATATTATGATCTTTGAGTCTATTATCGCGGTTACGCATATGACACTGCAGACAGACCTCATTCTGACGGACAGGATCAGAGAGTGAGGCGAGATAGACTTTTGACTCTGGCTCTTTTACATGTTCGGATGCCGGTCCATGACACGCTTCACAGGCTATGCCCGACTCTACTCTTTTTTGCTCGGACATATAGCCCGTAAAGTGGCATCCGTCACATGCTTTAGAAGTTGGCAGTGCTTTGTTATCATGCGGATACGCCCCTTTATACCAATATTTCCACGGTTTGAAATGCTGCCATTTTCCTGTTTGTACATTCCATTGGTAGTTTCCCAAGATATAATCTTCACTGCCGTTAATATCTTTTTGAAGCATATAACGCTGTTTAAATTTTCCACCTACCGTATAGACCGCATCTTTGAGTGTAAAATCTGCATCAGCAGGAAGTTTTGAGAAGTCTGCCACCACCACTGAGGGATTCTTTTTAATATCTTGAATCATTCGAGGATGTCCGGAGTGCGACCACGCCTTATGTTTCTCTTTATGGCATTTCAGACATTTTGAGGAACCGACAAAATGTGCTTTTTTCTGTGCTTCATCTTGCAAATCAACGCCAACGCCTACATGCCCTTGCGTCAACTGCTCATAATACGGTAAAATCTTTCCATCTTTTTTATAGGCATAGTACCCGCCACCCACTAAAACAAGAAGAAGTAAAGTCAATATTTTTTTCATAATTCCCACTGTTAAATCGTTTTAGAAATTATACTTTGTTATACTTAGAAAAAATAAAAGGTCAAAAAATGACAAAAAAAGTGCTTCTGTTACATGGTTGGGGAGGGAGTGATTTCCCACACTGGCAGAGTTGGCTCGCAGGGGAGATAGCAAAAGATTACGGCTGTGTAAACTTCTTAAGATTTTCTGATTTTGATGCACCAAAACTTGATGTATGGATGGACGAACTCAAAATTACACTTGAGGATTTCAAACCAGACATTGTCATCTGCCACTCCCTTGCAAATACTCTCTGGTTTCACCTGTGTCAAACGCAGCAGGTAAAAACACTCCAAAAACTCTATCTTGTCGCTCCACCAAGCCTTCAATGTGAGATAAAAGAGCTAAGTGAATTTTTTCCTCTTAGTGTTCCATCTACTCTAAACGCAGTAGATACTCTCCTTGTCGTCTCAACAGACGATCCCTACATGGAGATGAGCGAGGCACAAGAGTTACGACAAAAACTAAACATAAATATGAAAATATTAGAAAATGCAGGACATATAAATGCACAGAGTGGGTATGGTGAGTGGAAGTGGATGCTGCAAGAGTTAAAAAGAGAACTTAACTCTTAAGCATAAACATCCAGTACAGAATTTTGAGATACGACCGGTTTTACCTCTGTACTGATCTCCTCTTTTACAACTTCGGCTTTTTGCAGTGTCTGATTTGATGCTTTTATAAGAGACTCCGTCTCTGCACCACTCTTTGACGATGAATCCTCTACCGAACTAGGGTCCAAATGTCCTACTTGAATAGGACTTGGATAAGGGGATATAAACGTATATTTTGCAATATTCATCGGATAACCTCCTCATGCAGTTTTCTTACATATTGCTAAATTATATCACAAAATATGTAAAGTATTTATAACAAGCACTTAAAGCAATTTTGTGTAAACTTCCACCCATGATTCAACTAACAAATATTTGCAAAAACTTTACAACTCAAGAGCTTTTTAAAAACCTCAATCTCAAGCTAAACGCAGGGAACCGTCTCGGGCTTGTCGGACGTAACGGAAGTGGAAAATCAACACTTTTCAAGATGATAACCGGTGAAGAACATCCTGATAGCGGTGAAGTCATCATCCCAAAAAACTACAAGATAGGCACGCTCAAACAGCATCTCACATTCAGTGAAAAAACACTGCGTGAAGAGGCGGCTTTAGCCCTTGGCGAAGAGATGAAGTATGATACCTACAGAGTAGAGAAGATTCTCTTTGGACTCGGTTTCACGGCTGCAGACCTCGACAAAGACCCGCTCTCCTTTTCAGGTGGTTACCAGATACGCATAAACCTTGCAAAACTGCTTGTAACAGAGCCAAATCTTCTGCTTTTGGATGAACCTACCAACTACCTCGACATCGTCTCTCTGAGATGGCTCAAAAACTTTCTGCGAAGTTTTGATGGAGAGATCATCCTCATCACCCACGACAGAGATTTTATGGATGGCGTCTGCACACACACAGCCGGACTTATCCGCAAAAATATCAAACTCATACAAGGCAACACTGAGAAATTCTACACCCAGCTTGCAAGTGATGACGAACTACACCAAAAACAGAAACTCGCACAGGATAAAAAAGTAAAAGAGCTCGAAGAGTTCATCGCAAAGAACAAAGCACGAGCCTCTACTGCAGCCCTTGCACAGTCAAAAGTAAAACAGCTAGAGAAGATGGAACTTCTTGAAGATATCGCGCATGACACTACACTGAGTTTTAATTTCAACTACGCCGATACTCCTGCAAAAGTCCTGCTTGATGTAAAAGATGCCAGCTTTGGCTACACTCCCCAAAAGATACTTTTTGAAAACATCTCTTTTACTCTTGCAAAAGGTGAGACGCTTGGTATCATAGGAAAAAACGGGAAAGGAAAATCAACTCTCCTCAATCTCCTTGCCACGCTGCTAAAACCAAACAGCGGTGAGATAAACTTCAATGCAAATACAAAATTTGCTCACTTTGGACAGACCAACATAGCACACCTCTCACCTAACAACACCGTTATGGATGAGATATACAATGCCAATCCAAAACTGAGCGAAGCGACTGTACGGGGTATCTGCGGGGCTATGATGTTCAGTGGAGATATGGCGGACAAAAAGATCTCTCTACTCTCAGGAGGTGAAAAGAGCCGTGTAATGCTTGGACAGATCATCGCACGGGAGGTCAACCTCCTCTTTTTGGATGAGCCTACCAACCACCTTGACATCGACTCCATCGAAGCGCTCACGCAAGCCATCCAAAACTTTGAGGGATCAACCATCATCGTCACCCACTCCGAAGAGCTGCTGCGCCGTGTTTGTGACAGACTTATCATCTTTGTAAAAGAGGGTGCTGAGTACTTTGACGGCAGTTATGATGAGTTTTTAGAGAAGATCGGCTGGGATGATGAAGAGGAAGCAGAGAGAGTAAAAGCTGCTCCAAAATCAACAACCAAAGAGAACAAAAAACTCCGTGCCCAACTGGTGAGAGACCGAAACAAACTCACTTCTCCGCTCAAGAAAAAAGTAGAGAAGCTTGAAGATGAGATAATGGAACTTGAAAACAGCCTCTCCCTCAAACATGAAGAGCTTGTTGAAGCATCAAACGCAGGAGAGAGTGCTGCACTGATGGAGCTTTCAAAGACTGTTTCTCAAATGGAGAACCAAGTAGAGGAGCTTTTTGAAGAGCTGGAAATCGAGCAAACGCAGCTCGATGAGATCATAGAAACCTACGAGAAAAAGATAGAGGAGTTATCATGAGTCTGGAGTTTTATTTTTTACGTTCAAGTGAGCAAAAGATCGTTATAGACATGCTCTACTTTTCACAACATTTGGATGAAGGGAACACAAGTGTCGCAAATGAAGAAGCACTCAAAATCTACCACGAATTTTACGGACTCACACCAAAAGACTTTGGTATCTATGCACTTAAAGAGGGCACTATTGTAGGTGCTGTATGGAGCAGACGACTGAGTGATTATCACAACTCAAAAGGCTTTGTCAAAAATGACACACCTGTTCTAAACATCGCCATAAAACCTGCGTTTAGAGGCCAAGGCATAGCAAAAGCACTCATGGAGCAGTACCTCCAAGAAGCCGCTGCAATGTACGAGATGATAACACTCAGCACACCAAAAGAGAGCGTAGGCTTTTTTGAGAAGTTTGGTTTTGAAGTGCTAGAGGGAAGTGAACACAAAAGTTATGTCGCGGATAAAGAGTCTCTCATTATGACAAAAACGCTTGAGAAAAAAGAGACAAAAGAACATTTTACTGACTTTAGTTCTTGTAAATGGATGGATTAGGTTAACAATTTTTGTGTTTATTTATTTTGATATTTTGAGGTGTTTTGGATAGAATCTATTGAATAAAGAGTTATATCTAAGCAACATGACTAAAGATGTCAAAAAAGGTAGTTTTGATATGCTATTGATAAATAAATACATTAAAATTTAAAGGTTAAACATGGAAAATCAAGTTAATACAGAGATTGAAAAAAAAGAAATTATTGTCACTGACATTAAAATGCCCTTCTTTTCAATGGTTATTTTTATGGTTAAATGGGTAATTGCTTCAATTCCTGCATTTATTATTTTAGTTATATTAGGAACTTTGACAACTGGTCTGCTAAGTGGTCTTTCAAACTCAATGCGATAAACAGATATAACAAAACCTTGGAAGAAGAAAAGGTCAAAAAAGAAACTTATCTAACTTTATAGAATTTGCTACTTTACAATAAGCATATGATTAGCTCTACAAAACCCAAACACTAAACTTCTTCGCTTTTATCTTGTTGCTTTTTAGATAGTTGTGTGCTTTGTCTATCAGCTCTCTTTTGATGGCTACATAGGCTTGTCGGTCATAGATGTCTATTTTACCTATGGCACTTCCCTCTATACCGCCTTTGGCAGTTAAAGCACCTAAGATATCTCCTGCGCGTAGCTTGTCTTTTTTGCCGCCCTCTATGACCAGTGTCACAAACTCGGGTTTCATGTCAAACGCAGTGGCATCTGTGAGTGCGCTCTCTTCTAGGAAAGTCACCTCATCACTACGATACTCTTGTGCTTTTTCTCTCTCGTAAGCTCCATAGAGTGAGATGGCTATGCCCTCTGCGCCTGCACGGCCTGTTCTTCCTATTCTGTGCGTGTATGTCTCAAAGCCATGCGGCAGGTCATAGTTTACAACCATACTCAGCTCTTTTATGTCAAGCCCGCGTGCAGCGACATCGGTTGCGACCAAAACAGGGCATGATCTGTTAGCAAACTGTACTAACACATCGTTACGCTCATACTGCTCCAAGTCTCCGTGAATAGCGAGCGCATCTATCTTATTTTTGACTAACATCTCCGCTAACTCTTTGGCCTCTACTTTAGTGTTTGTAAAAACAATAACATTTTGAGGTTTGTAAGAAGCGAGTATGTTTACAAGCGTTCGTACTTTGTCATTTGTCTCATAGAACTCTTGAACGATCTTGTTTTTTACCTCTGTCGTCGTTGTCTTTACACTCACTGCATCTTTTTGAATTTTTTTACTTATCTGCCGTATCTCATCATCATAAGTAGCTGAAAAAAGAAGTGTCTGTCTCTCTTTTGGTGCAAAAGCCAACACACTCTCTATCTCTTCTATGAAGCCCATATCCAACATTCTGTCCGCTTCATCCAAAACCAAAGTATTTAGGTTTGAGAGATCAAGACTCTCTTTGTTGAGATGTTTTAAAACACGTCCCGGAGTCCCTACTATGATGTGTGCCTGATGCGCAAGTGAACCGAGCTGTTTGCCGAAGGACTCACCGCCTGTAAGCATCAAAATTTTGATATTATGTTTAAATTTGGCGATACGACGAAGCTCTTTTGCCACCTGATCAGCCAACTCTCTTGTCGGACACAAGACCAAAGACTGCACACGGAACTTTTTCACATCAAGAGAGTTAAGCAGACCTATTCCAAACGCAGCGGTCTTGCCGCTTCCTGTCTTTGCTTCTGCGATGACATCGTCACCTTGTATTATCAAAGGCAAAGAAGCCTCCTGAACAGCAGTCATCTCTTTGTATCCGAGTGAATCCAGATTCTGTACCATCTCCGTAGGGAGTTTAAGTTGTGAAAATTTCATTAAGCCTCTTGTGGGTGATTAAATTTATTGACATTCTCGATCGCACCGACAACCAAGTTTTGAATTGTACCAGAAGGAAGAGAGTAATCTCTCTCAAATTGTGCAACTCCTTTAAAATTAGAGTTTTCAATATATAAAATCACGTGCAGTATCTCTCCAAAAATATTTTTATAATCCAAAAGTGCATCTTTGACACTTTCAGAGATATTTATACGCTCAAGTATATCTTCAAGTCTCATAGAAAAAATAGTATCAATAAGTGAAAGAACAGCTACAAGATACCCTTCTCCCCGTCTGTCACTTTTGATGTTTGGCTCAACAGCTTTGAGTATCAGTTCCATCAACTCTATCCTATTTTGCACCATCAACATCAAAGGCTCATGGTTTTTGTTTTTTGAGAGTGATTTTGAATATATCATCAGCATAAGCCACTTAGCAAGAGTCATTCTCCCCATAAGTGTTATAACATGATGGATAGAAGATATCTTGTTTCTAAAGTGAAAAGCACCCGAATTTATAAACTGCAACAGCTGCAGTGTAATCTCAGGAGTATTTTCAAACGCAGTCGTTATCTCTTCCATGCTCGCATCTTGCATTAAAAGGTTGTAAAGCTTTAAAACATCAAATTGTGCTGCTTCATATTTCGCATTTTTAAGTATTTTTGGTTTTGCAAAAAAGTAACCCTGAAAACAGTCAATACCCA
>CAZCMR010000002.1:14572-58898 GCA_964499805.1 uncultured Sulfurimonas sp. | reverse complement strand
TTTTTAAGTATTTTTGGTTTTGCAAAAAAGTAACCCTGAAAACAGTCAATACCCATCTTTTTTGCAAGTTCATAGCTATCATGATCTTCAACTTTACTCGCAACAATCTGTATGCCATAACTTTTTAGTTCATCAATATAACTGCTGGTATCAGCTTCAAGACCTCTGTCAAAATCAATTTTACAAAAAGAGAAGTATTTTAAAACATCTGCATACTTCTCAAAAGTATCAAGAGTGAGTTTTGTGTCATTGAGTCCCAAGACATACTCTTGTTGGTGCAACTGTTGTATTCTCTCCACGACTCTTTCATTCATCTCAACATACTCTAAAAGATCAAATACAAAAAACTCTTTTGGCACTGAAAATATAATATCATTGAGCAAAAACTTCTCATCTATTTTTACAAATCCACGCTTCTCTTCAAGCAGTGTTTTTGTTCCGAATTTATTTAAAATATTACTGATAACTGCAGCACTGGCATATCTGTCACCACTTATAACACTCTCTTTATTCATATCTCTATAGAGAATCTCATATGCACAGATGGCTGCATTTTTATCTATAATAGGCTGTCTTGCCAAATATACATTATCCATTCCCATGCCTTCATATTTTCTTTATAATTAATTATATCACAAATAATTATTAAAAATTATTTTTTTTTAATTCATACATCAAGATGGATGCTGCCACACCAACATTAAAGCTCTTAACACCCTTTTGCATCTCTATGGTTACGACCTCATCACACAGATCTAAAATCTCTTTTGCAATCCCTCTGCCCTCATGTCCCATGATCACTGCCCACTTTTGCACAGGTTTTAAATTGCGCAGCATCGTTGCATTTGGAGTCACTTCAGCAGCATATATTCGGTATCCCCTCTCTTTTAAGCTGGTGATAGTTGTAAAAATATCATCATAGACATGTATCTTTAACATATGCGCATAGCCCATAGAGACACGTAAAGCACGTCTGTTAAAAGGGTGTGGCGATGATTTTGGCAGAAGATAAGTACCTACGCCAAGTGCCGTTGCGCTTCTTGCGATAGAGCCTACATTTTCACTTGAGGTAATGTTATCGAGCATCACAATATTTTCACCTGCTGCGTTTAGGGGGATATCATCAGGGCGGATTCCATGCATCATACAGTTATGATGGATTCTATGCCCTACTATCTTACCCATCTGCTCTTTTGTCGTAAGATAGACTTTGGGTATATTTTTCCTTTTTACAAGCTCATAGAACTCATCATAATACTCCTGCGTAGCCAAGATACTTTTGACTTCAATATCACTCTCAAGCAGCAGATTAACAACTTTTGGAGAATCCGCTATAAAACTTCTGTCACTTCTAAACGCAGCCTCTCTTAGTTCTCTGTAAACTTGCAGCTGCGGTATCTCTATATTATCAATTTTTATAATCATTTCATATTTTAGGATAAAATACCTTATGAAAATACTATTAATGGAAGATGATGCCGTTTTATCAGACATTCTTTTAGACTTCTTACGTGAGAGTTGGAGTGTTGATTATGCCTACAATGCCGAGGAGGTGTATCAGCTTTTAGAAGAGCATGATTATGACCTCTTTATCTTCGATATCAATGTTGTAGGACAAAACGGTTTGGAGCTGCTTGAGGAGTTACGCAGTTTCAACAACACCACACCGACCATATTTATAACCGCATACAGAGATACCGCCTATCTAAAAAAAGCCTTTGACATCGGAGCAAACGACTACATCAAAAAGCCTTTTGAACTTGAAGAGTTAAATGCCCGTATCTTCAACACAAAACGTCTCTTTAACATTGAAACCGACACAAACATCCAGATCGCCGAAAATATCATTTTTAACAAAGAAAAAAAGAGAATTCTTAGAGATGAAGAGGAGATTTCACTTACAACAAAAGACACGCTCCTTCTCTCCTACTTTTTAAATAATCAAAACAGACTCCTAAGCAATGAAGAGCTGAGTCAGAATATTTGGGATTTTGAATCACAGCCAAGCAATGCGACTCTGCGTTCCCACATACGAACGCTCAGAGAGCTCATAGGTAAAGAGCGCATAACCACCATCAGGGGAGAAGGCTATATCTATGAATAAAATCACCAAGAGATCATTTTACTCCTTTTTAGCCCTCTATCTTATCTCCTC
This sequence comes from uncultured Sulfurimonas sp., assembly GCA_964499805.1. GTDB lineage: Bacteria > Campylobacterota > Campylobacteria > Campylobacterales > Sulfurimonadaceae > Sulfurimonas. Next base: position 56,743 of record CAZCMR010000002.1, on the reverse strand, counting down.
TTTTATCTTTTTATCTCTGGCTGCCTACTGGTTTTTCAACTCTCAGGTCTCCATGGAGATGAGCAACAACTTCTACAAGATGAACCATATCGCCGACAGAGTAAGTGCTGAGATTATCCATGCCCATATGAAAAAAGAGGAGTTTAAACTCAAAGCATTTGAGTATGCAAAAGTTGCTCTTTTTAACAAAGATAAAAAGCTTATAGATGGAGAGTTCATTCAAAACGTTGATTTCTCAAAAGATTTTTATATGCGAGATGGTCTCTTTACTCTTGTAAGCAGACGTGCTGCGGGGCATATGGATGTAGAGTATATTGTCGTGCAGAGTTCAAAATGTATAGATAATGTAGCAAAAATCAAAAACAAAATAGCCTATGCAGTTATCATTACCGCCTTTTTAATCATTGTAATCGCCGTATTTCTATCATACATCTTTTTAAAACCGCTTAAAGATAAAATGCATGAAATAGAGGAGTTTGTCAAAGATACTACACATGAACTAAATACTCCAATAACAGCGCTTATGATGAGTACCTCAAGACTCAAAAACAGAGATAAGTGTGAAGAAAAAATCCTCCAGAACATCTCAATAAGTACAAAACAGCTCTATGATATCTACGCATCTTTAAGTTATTTGAGTTTTGACAACAAAAGTGAAGATGCACAGGCCACTGCGTTTGACAAGGTTGTTCAAGAGGATATTACCTATTTTCAGGAACTCCTTACAAAAAAGAACATCACTGTTTTAACAGAACTTCATAAGTGCAGTATCACAATAGCGCCGACAAAGGCAAAAATGCTTATAAATAACCTTCTCAGCAATGCCATCAAATACTCTACTCCAAACTCTACGATAAAAATCACAACTACAGCCAACACTTTAGTTATCCAAGATGAGGGAATAGGTATAAAAAAAGAGAAACTCGAACATATTTTCAAGCGTTTTGTGAGAGCAAACTCTTATGCGGGCGGTTTTGGTGTAGGACTCAATATTGTTGAGGGGATAGTAAAGGAGTATAATTTCAAATTAAAAATTGACTCAAAAGAGGGTGTCGGGACTAAAATCACCATCACATTCTAAACGCAGCTAAGATCTTTTATCTACTCGAAACCATCCTGCTATGGAGTAACGTGTTGCATTTGCCTCAGCTACTTCGTGAGGAAAATCCTCACTCATAAATACCACCAAGGTATTTGCATTTGGAACTACGCTTTGTATTTTTTTATCATCTTTATCATAAATAATAAGCGCACCTCCACTCTCTTTATCCCACTCTTCATTAAGATAATAGACAGTCGTCACAACACGATTTTTAGAATTTTTAAAAGCATCAAGATGCTTCTCGTAAAAATCACCCTTCTCATAACATGCGAAATGGGCTTCATAGTAACTCAATCCAAGATAAAGATGCCGGTTCAAATACTCCTGCAGACCTTGTGCAAAACTAAGAAACTCCTGTGTTGCCGTATTGTCTGCATCTATCCAGGAAATTTTATCTCTTCGTCTATTCATATCTATGGTAGAAGCAGTTGAGACACCGGCTGTTTTAAAATCTGCACTCTCTTTTGCAAGGAGTAGAAGTTCGTGAGCAAGTGCTGCGTTTAGGGAGTTTTCAATGATTATAAAACCATCTTTTACCAAAGCATTGGTAATTTTTTCATAAAGATTCTCATACATCTAATAATTGTATCAAGAAGTTGGTTCCCAGTCAAGCTGAGAACCGAGGCTGTTGTCAAATTAGATTGGTAAAACTCTAATTTTAGGAGAGAGTTTCTCTTTTAGAGTTGACTCAATCGCATAGAGAGTACCCGTAGCAGATGAAGCACATCCATTACACGCACCCAAGTAACGGATATAGATATCAATATACTCATCATCTTTTTTGATATCGATGATTTCCATGTTACCACCGTCCATGATTAAGAACTGACGAACATTTTCATCAATTACAGCGTCGACCGCTTTGATTTGCTGAACAAGTGTCATCTCTTCAAAATTTCCGCCACCAGCTGCTTGTGCATCGGCTGCTGCTTTCATCTTCTCTTCATCCATCTCTTTACGAGTCTGCTCCAAGATATCCACTAGATAGTATTCTCTATCTTCATGTCCGCCCGGTTTGATACAAGATTTACAAAAACCACCCGCTTTTGTGTAGTCTGTAATCTCTTCGACTGTTTTAAGATCATTCAAACGGATAACCTCTTGAATAGTACCAAGTGAAACACGAGCACATTCACAAACGATGATTTCATCTTCAAAACTCTCTTCATCAACACCGAGATATAATGAAGCTGCTTTTTTGATAACATCATACGCCATTACAGAACAGTGCATCTTTTGTGGTGGCACTGCCGGAGTATCCGGATCGTCACGGAGAGCTTTTTCAACATCAATATTTGTAATTTTAACAGCCTCTTGTACTGTTTTACCGATACAAAGCTCTGTCATCACATCAGATGATGCGATAGCCGTACCACATCCAAAAGATTTGAACTTAGAGTTTACGATCTTGTCTGTTTTAGGGTCTATTTCCCAGTATAGTCTTACCGCATCACCACAGCTCTCTGCACCAAAATCAGCAACAATAAGTTTGTTCCCGTGTGCTTGGGCCTCTTCAGGAGTAATCTCTCCCTGGTGTTGAGGGTTATTCATCAAAGTTGTTACTTTATTTGAGTACGCATCCCATAAAGAAGCGCCTAATAAATCATCCTTAGCCATAATATTTGTCCTTTAAATTTTTTCTATTTTTTTAATTAGTGTGCCATATGGTGAGGGATGTGACACTCACCTGCTTCGCCGCCCGGAGTCGGTTGCACTTTTGCAAACGAACTTGAGATCGCACGAAGTCTCGCAACTGCATTTTTAAAATGCTCGATCACATAATCAATCTCTTCATCTGTCGTAAAACGAGAAAGAGAGAGTCTGATACCTGTATGTGCAAGTTCATTATCTGCACCTATTGCAAGCATAACAGTGTTCGCTTCCAGATCTTCAGAAGCACAAGCAGAACCTGTTGAAGCTCCGATCTGACCATTATTTAAGTCCCAAAGCATACCCTCACCTTCAACTCCGCGAATAGAGATAAGAATAGTATTTGGTGTACGATTTTCACGACTACCAACGACAAAGGTATCACTCAGCTCTAAAAGAGCATCTTCAAGTCTGTCTCTTTTTGCTCTGATTTTAGCCATTGTCTCTTCTATATTTGTAGTAGCAAGCTCGATCGCTTTACCCATTCCTACGATATATGGAACATTCAGTGTACCCGAACGACGGTGACCCATCTGCTCTCCACCGTGAAGAAGAGGACTTAGTGGCTGAGAGTTTTTAATGTAAAGAGCGCCTATCCCTTTTGGACCATGGAACTTGTGTGCTGACATTGAAACAAAGTCAACATGAACATCTTGAAGATCAACCGGAATTTTACCAACTGCCTGAACACCGTCAGAGTGGAAAAGTACACCATTTTGCTTACAAATTTCACCGATCTCTTTAATAGGAAAAATCATACCTGTCTCATTTGAAGCCCACATTACAGATACTAAAGCTGTTTTGTTCGTGATAAAACTCTTTACAACATGTGCCTCAACAACACCCTCTTCATTTACAGGAAGATATGTTACTTTTACACCCTGCTCTTCCAACCATCTACATGTCGTTAGAATTGAAGGATGTTCTACCTCTGTTGTAATGATATGGTCTTTGTCACCATTTACAATGATGTCATTAAAGACAGATTTTAGTACCCAGTTGTTTGACTCAGTCGCACATGATGTAAAAACGATATCATCATCATCACTTGCGTTTAACGCTGTATAGACCTGGTCTATCGCTTGTCTTAAGTATGGATGCGTTGCCGTACCAAACTTGTGCAATGAACTTGGATTACCATACATTTCACTAAAAAATGGCTGCATTACTTCCACTACCTGTGGATCACACATTGTAGTTGCATTATTGTCTAAATAAACTTGCATATATATTACCTCTTAAATTAGGTTGATTTTTAAATAAGACTATTTTTGTCGTCTTTTACTTTTGACATCATAATAGCTTTGTCATTATGATTTGCTTAAGCCAAACTGAGTTTATATTTATTTTAAGAATTAACACAGTTCTTCCCAAAATAATGATACAATTATGGACAAACTAGATAAAAAAGAGTGGAAAGATGTTCAGAACCAAAGCAGGCAAAATTACTCTAGTGAGTATCATCTTTACTTTGCTGCTCTGCCTTGGGCTTTTTGTCATTTATACGATAGAACAAAGCAACCGTACTTACTATCTAAAAGTGCAGAGCACTCTTTTGCAAAATAAGTACAGCGTATTACATAAATATCTCAAAATCATGTCTCATGATATCTACACTATGTATGAAAACAATCCACGTCTTATAAAATTACTCTCGCTCGCGACACAGCAGTCAGGCAAACTACAAGATGAAACAAGAGAAAAAGTATATAAACTTCTTATCAAAAACTATAAAAGATTAGAGCATATGGGTATTTCACAGGTTCATTTTCATCTCCCTGATAACCATAGCTTTTTAAGGATGTATGCACCAAAGAGATTTGGTGATGATCTCTCTGTCTTAAGAAAGAGTATTGTTCTTGCCAATAAAACACTTAAGCCTACAGAAGGGATGGAAGCGTGCCCCTACCTTTTAGGATACCGTTTTGTCTATCCTCTTTTTAACCATAAAAATGAGCATATAGGAAGTGTAGAGATCTCCTACTCGACAAAGATGCTTTTTAAAAATCTAATCGAAGATTTTGTTTATGACAACCACTTTCTAATATCAAAAAAGGTTGCCGCAAACACTATCGTAGCAAAAGAGTACGGCTACAACTACAAAGAGACCTGGGAATCACCAGACTACTACATAGAGGAGTTCACACATAAAAGACTTAAAGACAAACTCTTTTATAAAGAACTCAATAATCCGATGCTCAAACAACGACTGCAACAAAAATTTAAAAAGGGTGAAGCCTTCTCTATAGCAGTTGAGTACAATTACCAGCAGATAGTACTTAATTTTCTACCTTTACCTTCTGCAGATGGTATCAAAAACATTGCCTATATCGTTACTTATAAAGTCTCAAACTATCTTGGAAGAGAATCAGTGCAAACCACATACATAGTCCTGCTCTTCATAACAATTCTGATTTTACTTTATATATTTGCCATATATATTATCCTTAGCAGAGAAAAGCTCAAAAAGCTGGCACTTTATGACCCACTGACATCTCTTCCAAACAGAGTGCTCTTTACGATAGAACTTGAAGATGAGATAAACCGGGCAAAAAGGTACAAATATAAACTTGCTTTGATGTTTATTGACCTTGATGGTTTTAAAGTGGTAAACGATACCTTCGGTCATCATATCGGTGATGAACTTTTAAAAGAAGTTGCAAAAAAACTCAACACCTCAATACGAAAAGTTGATCTGGTTGCAAGACTCAGTGGTGATGAGTTTACTATTGTACTCTCTCATGTCAAAAACCCTAAGGAGGTTCTGCGAGTTGCCCAAAATATACTCAATCAAATAAATCAGGATATTATCATCCAAAATAACAGAATTAAAGTGGGTGCCAGTATTGGAATCTCTATCTACCCCGATGATGCAGCTGACATGCATACACTCTTGTTGCAGGCAGATAAGAATATGTATGAAGCAAAACAAAACGGTAAAAATCAAATCATTTACAAACCAAAGGAGAAACACTAATGTGTAATTTTAACAACCAAAGTAAAGAAACAAAAGATGTAGTCCATCTTTTTATGACTAAAGCAGCAAATAGTATAGGAGGAGTTAATTACCTCCTCTCACTTATAGAGGCTATGCGCAGTAAAAAACCAAATCCACTGATGCAAAAGAACACACAGATAGCTTCAAACAATACTATCATCAAATGGAACAAGGTCATTTTCAAAGACAAGATAGACCTTATAGAGAAGATCCTGGTATCACACCGTGAAGCACAGGAGAAGGATTTCAATCTTCTCAATGAACCAAATCAAAAAGTAAAAAAGAACATCCTCAATATGGTAAAAGCCCTGACTCCTTTAGAGTTTGTTGTCAAACCACAGAACCCGAATGATGGAGAAGGATTTAGCTTTGGTGTCTTTGATACAAATACCGAGGAAGAGATAAAATTCAATCCGATTTTCATTGCTCTCTTTTTCTGCTCTACTGCATTTACAAAGAATGCACTAAAACACGAACTTTAAGAGAGAATTTGTTACTATTAATCCAACAAAGACGACCACTACATTTGGAGCTTTTATGACTATTAAAAACAAACTGATTGGAGTAATGGGGGTTTCCGTTATCTCAATCCTCGCCAATATCTATATTATGAACTATATTCTTAACCTCAATGCTGATTTAGTCTCGGCTGAAACGTATGTGCACAAAGTCGAAAACAGTATGAAAAGTCTTATTATTGATACGGCTAATTTTTCTAACTATAAAGAAAAAAAATATATAGACAGCTTCAATAAAAACTACAGTTTAATAAATCAAAATACAAATAGACTCAAAGATTCACTTATCGCTATTGGACTTGAGGTTGCTACAGTAAATGAAATTATTAAAAATATAGAAGCTTACAAAGAGAGCTTCCACAATGTTGTCTCTATCGAGAAAAAGTTAGGTCTCACACCAAAAGAGGGTCTCAACAAAAAGTTATCCAAAGCAGAGAAACAAGCTGAACTCTATGCAAAAAGAATTCAGGACCAAGATATCTTCAGCATGGTATTAACACTCGCAAATCTAGAAAAAAGCTTCAAACTTACACACAATAAAAAATATTTAAAAAAATTCAGAAGATCCTATAATGCTCTTATTTACTATATAGATATCAATAATATCACCGATAAAAACAGTATAAAAACCATTCTCAATGACTATAAAAACTACTTTACGGCCTTTGTAAAAGCAACAGAGCGCAAAGGTCTCTCTATTGACAAAGGCTTAATAGGAACAATGCATAAATTAAGCCAGAGCAATCTTCTGCTTATCGAAAAAATGCACAAAGCCTATGCTCCGCTGCTTAAAGAGAAAATAGACTCTCTTGCCCTTTTTTCACTCATTATTCAGCTCCTCTTTGGTTTTGTAATTGTAGTTATACTCCTCATTGTAATCAGATCAATCGTTGAGCCTGTTAAAAAACTCATCAATACTGCAAAAGAGCTTACACAGGGTGATGGAGATTTGACAATCAGACTCAACGCAGATACAAATGATGAAATTGCCCAAGCGAACCAATATATCAATGACTTTATCCAAAAAGTACAAAATATTCTCAAAGTCGTTATCAATTCATCAAACCAGAACAGGACAATTGCGAACCATCTTGAAAAGACTGTCCTCTCACTTGAGAGCAAATCCAAAAACCAAAATGATGTCTTAAGTGAAACAGTCCAAGAGGGGACTACGATGCGAGATGCCTTAACCATCGCCATCACAGAAGCACAGCAGGGAAAAGAGAATCTTCTACAATCAAATGAAAACCTTAAAGATACACAAAATGACATACTGACTCTTGTTGACAAGGTTCAAAACTCTGCCCAAGCACAAATGGAGATCGCCCAAGGCTTAAACCAACTCTCACAGGATGCTGCGCAGGTAAAAGATATCCTTACTGTTATCTCCGATATTGCAGACCAGACAAATCTGCTTGCACTAAACGCAGCCATAGAAGCAGCCCGTGCAGGTGAGCATGGCCGCGGATTTGCTGTCGTTGCCGATGAAGTGCGAAAACTTGCAGAGAGAACACAAAAATCACTCTCTGAAATCAATGCAACGGTCAATGTTATTGTCCAATCCATTGTAGAGAGTTCAACACAGATGAATGAAAATTCCAGTGAAATCGAGGAGCTTGCTTCTATCTCTATCAATGTCGGTGAAAAAATCAATCAGACAGTAGAGATCATGTCACAATCTGCACAAATGAGTGAAAATATTTTAGACGGATACAGAGAAAATGCCCAAAAAACAGATACTATCATCCAAAAAATTCAAGATGTAAGCCAACTCTCAAATGAAAATATCCAGACAATTGAAGATGTTGCAAAAGCGAGTGATGAGATTCGCAATGCGACACAAAAACTAAAAGAACATCTTCAAACTTTTAAAGTCTAGCAAAGGGGATTGTATCTTAGTAAAAAACTTTTTACTTTTTACTGCCTTTTTTACAGCCCTTTTTCTTTTAGGCATCTTTGGCATTATGCACGCACATAACAACAGCAAAGCGATAAATACTTTAACAAAAGTTATGCAAATACCGGGATTTGCATCTTCATCATCCTACCTTGAGTCCAGAGTAGGATTTTATAAAGATGAGACAAACAGACTCTATCCCCAGATGAAACACAACAAACAGATGGATTATGTCTATGCTCCCTAAATTACATTTTCTGCTTGTCCTTCTCATCAACTACAGAAAAAAGCATCTCTCCATATTTGTTGTTGCTATGCTTTTAATGACACTATTAGCAAGCACTCTTTTTATTGTCTCCTCCTTGCGACAAGATATAAACGCAGGCCTTGAAGCCCAAGCAGACATCACTCTGCAAAAATATCAGGCAGGCCGTTTGATGAACATCCCACAATCTTGGCTAGATGAAGTACTTAACATAGATGGTGTGACAAATGCACAGGGTCGTGTATATGGCACGCATTTCTATGAACCAAAAGAGGAGCATTTTCTTATCGTCGGCGTAGATTTTTATGATGAGCAGATTGTTAAAAACCTAAAAGCTCTCCTGAAAGAGTTCAATGTTACAAAATTTTTGGCAAGAAAAAATATGCTTATCGGCAGTGGAGTAAAAGATTTTTTTGATAAGTACCAATACAATGACTACTATATATTTCGTCCACCCGACAGAAGCAAAGAAAAAGTCTATATCTACAAAACCCTTCCAAAAGAGACTGCTTTAATCAGCAATGATGTCATACTTATGGATATTAACGAAGCCAGAAAAATTCTAGGTATACCTAAAGATGAGTTTAGTGATATTATTTTAGAGGTTCCAAATAAGAATGAGAGACAGACTGTTTATGAAAAAATCCTTATTTCACATTTCAACAGCAGAATCATTACTAAAGAGGATATCAAAAAATATTATGAAAATATTTTCAACTACAAAAGCGGTATTTTTATAGATCTCTACATTCTCTGTTTAGCCACTTTTTTACTTATTTTATACCAGAGATACTCTATGATAAAAACAGCAGATGCAAAAGAGGTCGCTATTCTCAAATCACTCGGCTGGAATATAAAAGAGATTATCTATTTTAAACTTTTTGAAAACTTTATTCTTCTCTTTTTTGCCTATATCTTTGCGATAATGAGCGCATTGGTCTATGTTTATCTCTTGAATGCTCCGATACTCAGAGATATCTTTTTGGGATACACTAACCTCAACAACAATGCCCACTTTTCTCCTGCTGTGCATCTTGAAGATTTAGTACTTCTTTTTCTTCTTTTTATCATTCCTTTTATGCTCGCTCTTGTCATCCCTCTCTGGAGAGTAGCTATCACAGAACCTCATGAGGTCTTAAAATGATACAGATAAAAAATCTCTACAAAACATTTCAGGGAAAAAATGCCAAAGAGTATGCAGCATTACGAGATATCTCTCTTGAGATAGATGATGCAGAGCTCATTTTGCTACAAGGTGTCAGCGGAAGCGGTAAGAGCACCCTTTTGCATATTCTCGCTTCACTTCTCAAGCCGACAAAAGGGCTTGTTTTGGTAGATGGGGAAAACATCGCCTCTTTTTCAGACTATCACGCCTCTTTGTATCGAAGTAAACGAATAGCATACATTACCCAATCATTCCATCTTTTTGAAGAACTCACTGTAGCCCAAAATCTTCTTGCCCCGTTGGTAATAAAAAAACTCTCCCTCCAGGAGATAAACGCAGCCATACAAAAAGCACTCCAAGTTGCCAACATTGCACACAAGTCACAAGAGAAAGTTGCCAATCTCTCAGGAGGAGAGAAGCAGAGATGTGTCATTGCCCGAGCTATCGTCAACGATGCAGATATTATCTTATGTGACGAGCCTACTGCCAATCTCGACAAAGATAACAGCCTGATATTCATTCAAATTATAGAAAAATTAAAACGAGCCGGTAAAACCATTATTATAGCAACGCATGACCCTCTCTTTGAAGAGCTAAAAAGTGTCGACAAAGTGTTTCAGCTCAAAGAGGGACAACTTGAATAATATATTTCTCTCTCCCGAACTTTTTGTTTTGCTCTTTGTTACCTTTTTGCTCCTTATCGTACTTCTGTATGCTGCGTTTGAAACACTCATAATTCTTCATAACTACACCCCAAACGCAGCAACGCAAAAACAGTATAATTTAGAAAAAAAGTCCTATCTTGTCACGACAATCATACAGATCTCTCTCTTTATTAACATCTTTTTACTTGCCTACTTTGCACATACACTCAATGCGCTCTCCATCATCATCCCCGGAGCGATGTGTGCTGCAGGTGTTATCAGTGCGAACAGTTTTGGAAATCCTCTCATTTTTCTCAAAGTCATTATCATCATTCTCTCTTTGGTATGGATCCGCATCAACAAAGAGGATTTTATCGCAAAAGGACATCCACTCTTTAGAAAAAAACTACTCTTTTTTCTCTTTATTTTTAGCTTGTTTGGCATAAACTATATCTTAGAACTCAATTTTTTCATGCACCTTAGCAGTGTAGAGCCTGTTATGTGCTGTTCAAGAATTTACAACACTACAAACGCAGCTCCTCTTCTCAACAGCACTGCACTTGTTTCACTTTTTTATCTTTTGTTCCTTCTTTTACTCACGCTGTTACACTACAAAAAGCATATCTTAAGTGCTGCGTTTAGCCTACCTTTTTTATATATCTCCTACCTCACTATCAGCTATTTTTTCAGTACTTACATTTATGAATTACCGACACACAGATGCCCCTACTGTATCTTAAGTGCAGATTACCACTACATAGGCTATTTTATCTATGCTTCACTCATTTTAGCCACCTACTATACATTCACTTACTCTCTTTTACCAAAAGAGAGTGATTTAGAGAAAAAAGCCATCTTTTGGTATCTGTTTTTCACATTTCTTGTATCATATAAATTTATATATCACCTATTAGTAAATCATACTACTTTATAATTATTATTCTCTCCAAGCTCACTTAAGTTTGTACCTGATATAATACACTAACAGTAAAAGAAGGGGAGAGTATGATAAAAAAATCACTCTTAGCTACACTTATTGTCTCAGCACTTTTTTCGCAAATAGGTGCCAATGATGATATGAGCAAATGGCTACGACCGGTTGAAGTACCGCAACCGGCGAACAATAAACTGACACCTGAACGTATAGAGCTCGGCAAACTGCTCTATTTTGACACAAGACTCTCAAAAAACAACAAAGTCTCCTGTGCAACTTGTCACAGTCCTGCAAGAGGATGGACAGATGAGATTCCTACATCCAAAGCTGTAGGTTTTGAAGGAAGAGTCGGACCAAGAAACTCTCCTGTTGTACTTAACTCTGCCTACCAAAGACACCAGTTCTGGGATGGACGTGCAAAAAGTTTAGAGCAACAGGCACTCGGACCGATTGAAGCGGATGTTGAAATGAACATGCCACTGAGCGAACTTGTTCCTAAACTAAACAAGATAAAAGGATATAAGGTACTTTTTGAAAAGGCATATCCTGGCGAAGGTATTACAAAAGATACAATCGCAAAAGCCATCGCCTCTTTTGAAAGAACAGTAGTCTCTACAGAGTCTCCTTTTGACAAGTATGCAAAAGGAGATAAGAATGCTATCTCAACAGATGCAAAAAAAGGCTTTATACTCTTTAAAGGAAAAGCGCACTGTGTGGATTGTCATGACGGTTTTAATTTCAGCGACGGCAGTTTTCAAAATATCGGTCTTCATGATGGAGAACTTCAAGGCAAAGAGCTTGGGCGTTACAATGTGAAAAAGAGAGCAGCTTGGTATGGTGTATTTAAAACACCTACACTAAGAGATGTTACAAAATCCTACCCTTATTTTCACGACGGAAGCGTAAAAACACTCAAAGAAGCAACTGTTATCTGCTCACAAGGCGGCCGTTATGAACATAATGTCAAAAACAAATCAGATGTGATGGTCGACAGAAATCTCAGCGAGAGAGAAGTCGATGAAATTGTTACATTTATGAAAGCTTTGACAGGACCTGATTTGGATATAAAAATTCCAACAAAATTTCCACAATAAACACCGAGGATAAAAAATGAAAAATATAATTTTAGCATCACTGCTTACAGTAGGCTCACTTTTTGGCGCAGACCATATCATAGATCAAAAAGGAAAAACATTTATTCCCCATGAGATAACAATCGCAGTAGGTGATACTTTGACATTTTTAAACTCAGATCCATTTGCACATAATGCATACACGGATGATGAAGCAAATGAATTTGATATCGGGATGCAATCTCCCGGCACAAAAAAGACAGTCACGATTAAAAGTGCCGGTAAATTTGATGTAGAATGTGCCATCCATCCAAATATGCTTTTAGAAGTAACAGCAAAATAGCTTGATGAAACTTTTACTTGCAACTCTGTTGTCTGCCTCTCTTGCTTTTTCACAAGAGACTCTGGACCACGAGGAGATGATGGAGCTTGGCAAAGAGATCTATGAAGTCACCTGCATATCCTGTCATGGAACCGATGGTCAAACAGATCCGCAGATGAAACTTGTGGTAAAACCACGACAGCTTAACAAATCTATTCTTACACAAGAGCAGATGTTTCGTGTCGTTAAGTTTGGAGCACATGCTTATGGTGCACACGCAGATATCATGCCGACTTTCAAGTATGTTTATGATGACAATCAAATACGCTCAGTTGTCCATTATGTCTCACAAACATTCAATAAAAACAGAGATAAAAGGGTCAAAAAACTCCTTGATGAATCAAGCAAACTGACCTCAAAACAAGAAAAAGATATGCTCAAAGTCGGTAAAAAGATATTTCATAGAAAATGTGGCATGTGCCATGGTGACACAGGCAACGGAGAGAGTGAGTATGTAGAGCAGTCCAAGGCAGATGAAAATTTCATCTATCCATATAATTTACAAAAGATTCTTCTTACAGAAGAGCAGATCTTTTTATATGCAAAGTTTGGAGGCCACTTTTGGGGAACAGCTAAAAATGATATGCCTTCATGGAAGAAAAGATATAATGATATTCAACTGAAATCTACTGCACATTATGTGCACCAAAAGATAAAAAAAGCAAATAGATAAAAACTCTCTTTAAACCTCTTATGCTATAATCGCGAAACTATTTATACTATAAGAGGTTCATCATTATGGCTCAGACTATAACAGAAAAAATATTCTCCGAACATGTTGGGAAAAAAGTATATGCAGGCGAGATTGTACGCTCACCTATCGACATGGTTATCGGAAATGACATCACAACTCCTATCTCCATCAAAGCATTTGAAGATAGTGGTGCAGAATCTTTAGCAAATCCGGACGGGTTCTCTATCGTACTTGACCACTTCATCCCTGCAAAAGATATTGCCTCTGCAAACCAGGCAAGAATCTCTCGTGACTTTGCTAAAAAGCACCAACTAAAAAACTTTTTTGATGAAAAAGATATGGGAATTGAGCACGCACTTTTACCGGAAAAAGGTCTTGTCGTTCCGGGTGACGTCATCATCGGTGCAGACAGCCATACCTGTACACATGGTGCACTCGGAGCATTTTCAACAGGAATGGGCTCAACTGACCTTGCATTTGCGATGATTACAGGCGGAAACTGGTTTAAAGTACCTGAGTCTATCAAAGTTGTTCTCTCCGGAAAACCCGGAAAATACACAACCGGAAAAGATATCATCTTAGAAATCATCCGTATGATTGGAGTCGATGGTGCTTTATACCAGACCTTAGAATTTACAGGTAGTACTATTTCATATCTAACAATGGATGATAGATTTTCTATGTGTAATATGGCGATCGAAGCTGGTGCAAAAAGTGGAATAGTTGCAGTTGATGATATCACAAAAGAGTTTTTAGCTGATAAAACATTAGCTCGTGAACCTAAAATTCACTACTCAGATGAAGATGCCTCATATACACAGATCTTAGAGATAGATGTTGCGAATCTTGACCCTGTAATTGCATACCCGTTCTTACCGTCAAACGGCCACTCTGTTGTACAGGCACAAGCAGATAAAATCAAAATCGACCAGGCTTTCATCGGTAGCTGTACAAATGGACGATTGAGTGATTTAAAAGTTGCTGCTTCAATTTTAGAAGGCAAAAGAGTACACCCTGATGTACGTCTTATCGTTACTCCGGGAACACAAAAAATCTTACGTGAAGCAAATCATCTAGGTTATATCGACATTATTGTAGATGCAGGAGGTGTTGTAAGTAACCCTACCTGTGGAGCATGTCTCGGTGGATATATGGGAATTCTTGGTGATGAAGAGGTTGCAGTCTCGACCACAAACAGAAACTTTGTAGGACGTATGGGAAGCCGCTCATCTAAAGTTTATCTTGCAAATTCAGCCGTTGCGGCTATATCAGCAATCACTGGATATATTACAGATCCTAGATAACTGTATAAAATATTTTATCATTATATATGGTTATTTTAGATACAATGCCGGCCGAATATAAAAATAACCTGAGGAAAATATGAAAAAATCTCTCCTACTATCTACTCTTTTGCTAAGCTCTCTTGCTTTTGCAAATGATTATATGTATGAAGTCTCCCCACTGATTGGTATCAATTCAGCGGAAGGAAATTTAGGCTTTAAAAACAACTCTTATATCACAGGTGGGCTGGAGTTTCAAATGAATACTCCCGAATCCAAAATATCTCCTGAACTTTCACTTTTTTATGCTCCAAATGTCAACTATTCACAAAGCGGAAGCAGTGATGTTATGAGAGTGATGGCAAATGGTGTCTATTCATTTAAAAAACAGAGTACAATCACACCTTTTGTAAAAGCAGGTTTAGGTATGGAGTTTTTAACAACAAATAAAGCAGGAAATGATGACCGTCCTTTTGTTGATGCCTCTTTAGGGCTTAAGGCAGATATAACGAAACAGCTTTCACTCAAACTTGAAGCACTTTATATGCTCAAACCTGGTTTCACACATGCAGGAAGTGCTGATAGTAATCTCGTAACACTTTTTGGATTTAACTACGCCTTTGGGCATAAAGAAATTTACCATGAAGTATATAAAGAGGAGTCTTCTCAAACGCAGTCAAAACTTCAACAAGAAGCAAGTGAAGCACAAACGGCACAAAAAAGAGTTATTCCTCCTGTAGAGGTCATTCCCGTTCTTAGCAATGAGACAGAAGTGATCCAACAGAACCAATTTAAAAAGCTTAAAGATGACCAGGCTGTCAACTTACATATTAAGTTCCAGTATAAATCAACAAAAGTTGCGAACAGTTCACTTGATACAATCAAAAAATATGCACGTTTTTTAAAGAAGCATCCAGAAAAACGTGCCAAAATCATCGGATACAGTGACAGTATAGGCAGTGTAAAATATAACAAAAAACTCTCAAAAAAGAGAGCTGATGAAGTTGTAAAACTACTCATCAAAAATGGTGTTAAAGCATCACAGCTAATAGCAGTCGGAATGGGTGAAGCAAATCCTGTGGCAGACAATGCAAGAGAAGCAGGACGCGCGCAGAACAGACGTATAGAAACTAAACTTATCAAATAAAAGGAGATATAAATGAAAAAACTACTACTGATACCAGCTTTGCTTGGTACTATGGCAATGGCACAAAACTACAAATATGAGCTTTCACCGATGATTGGGTACAATCTTGCAGAGGGCAACCTTGGTCTTGACAACGATGGCTACTTTACAGGTGGTTTGGAGTTTCAGATTAATTCTGAAGATACAAGAATAAGTCCGGAATTTTCTCTCTACTACGCTCCGAGTGCGGATTATGCAACAAGCGGAAGTACAGATATTATACGCGGTGCTTTTAATGCAGTCTATACTTATGACAAGGTAGATACTTTTACACCATTTGCTAAGGCCGGTCTTGGGATAGAAAACTTTACAACAAACAAAGAAGGAAATGACGACCGTCTCTTCCTTGATGCCGGTATCGGTGCAAAAATGAGTTTTACTGAGAATTTAGCACTCAAACTAGAAGCTATCTATATGCTCAAACCTTCATCTTCTCATGCAGGAAATGCAGACAGCAATCTTATGACTCTCGTCGGACTTACCTACTCATTTGGAGAACAAGCGCAAAAAGAGTTTGCTCCAAAAGAGGAAGTTGTAGAGATTCAAGAAGTCATTGTTGTTGTACCTCTTGTTGATAGTGATGGAGACGGTATCGTAGATGCAGATGACAAATGTGCTAATACCCCAAGTAATACAACAGTTGGGATTACAGGTTGTGCAGTAGCACAAGATGATGATCATGATGGTGTATTTAATGCTCAGGATATCTGTCCAAATACACCGGCTAACTCTGCAGTCGATGAAAATGGATGTCCTGCGATAATCGCATTGGATATTAAATTTGAGAACAACTCATACAAAGTTAAATCAGAGTCATACTCTAACATCAAAAGATATGCAGATTTTTTAAAAAAATATACAAATTACAGTGCTAAAATCGTTGGCTATACTGATAGTGTAGGACGTGCATCATACAACCAAACTCTTTCTGAAAAAAGAGCAAAAGAGGTTGTGAAAATGCTAATGGCAGAAGGTGTAAAAGCATCCCAGCTCTCATCAAAGGGAATGGGTGAAGCAAATCCTGTGGCAGATAACGCAACAGCAGAGGGACGTGCGCAAAACAGACGTATCGAAGCAGAGCTTATCCACAACTAATGATAGATATCCCCTGTGTCATCTTTGCAGGTGGCAAAAGCAGTCGAATGGGAGAAGACAAAGCACTTCTCCCATTTGCAGGCTTTAATACGCTTACACAATACCAATACACAAAGCTCTCCACGATATTTAAAGATGTATATATCTCCTGTAAAAATAGCTCAAAGTTTGATTTTGAAGCAGAATTTATCGAAGATATAGAGAATTCAAATATTTTTGCTCCGACGCTTGGATTTGTAACTGCGTTTAAAAAGCTTACAAATGAGAAGTTTTTTGCAATAAGTGTTGATACACCATTTGTCAGTAAAAAAGAGATATTAGCACTTATGGATGCAGATGAAAACAGCTATGATGCGACAATTGCAAAAACAGATGAAGGTATCCAGCCTCTTTGTGGCATCTATCATACATCACTAAAAGCATCATTTGAAAAAATGTTACACAACAATGAACACAAACTCGGTCTTTTACTAAAAAATTCTCATACAAAATATGTTTACTTTTCCCAAACGCAGCCCTTTTTAAATCTCAATCACCCACACCAATATCAAGAAGCACTCAAAATTATACGAAATTATTAACAGCACTTTGCTATAATATTGTGAAATAGACTTTACAATATAAAAGAGTACAAATGAATTTAACACACCTAGATGAAAATCAGCGCCCTAAGATGGTAGATGTAAGTGACAAAGAGGATACGACAAGAGTTGCTGTTGCAAGCGGTATAATCCAAATGAGTCAAGATGCCTATGATGCTATTGTCTCTGAAAAAACAAAAAAAGGTCCTGTTTTACAAACAGCTGTTATTGCGGCAATAATGGGAACCAAAAGAACAAGTGACCTTATCCCCATGTGTCACCCCCTTAATTTAACAGGTATTAACTGTGATGTAGAAGAGATTGCATCACTACCCGGTTTTAAACTTACAGTAAAAGCAAAACTTACAGGACAAACCGGTGTTGAGATGGAAGCACTCACAGGTGTAAGCGTAGGTCTCTTGACAATTTACGATATGATAAAAGCGATAGACAAAGGGATGATCATTCAAAATGTACAACTCGAATCTAAATCAGGAGGTAAAAGTGGAGACTTTAAACGATAAACTTGAAGGAAAAAAACTGGAACTTACCTATCCGTGTAATTGGTGCTACAAAGTCATAGCGACGGAGGAAGCGGCACTTAAAAAAGCCATTCATGATGTTATAGAGGAAAGAGAACATAAGCTGACTCACTCAAACAACTCAAAAAGTGGAAAATATGTAAGTATGAACTTGGATCTGCTGGTACATAATGAAGATGATAGAACTTTTATCTATGATGCACTTAAAAAACATCAAGATATTAAAATGGTTCTTTAAAAAAGGAGTTAACAATGGATACAAATAAACTTGAAGAGAGTGTTAAAAAAGTATATAGCCATAGATTTAAAACCATTTCAAAACGTATTGTAAACGCAATAAATAAGTTGGAGCTTGATTTAGACGAACTCTCTAATGATGAGATAAGAGCCCTCACGACAGCACTTGTAGAGGAGGAGACAAAATCCTTACAAGCAGAAGTAGAAAAACTTTTGGCACAAAAAGAGAGTATTGAAAGAGCTTTGGAGAAAAAAGCTGATGAATTGCAAGAGGCAAAATATGAGATATTTAATGTCCTTGAAGATGAAATCAAACCAAGCGAGAAGACTCTACACAGACTCCATCAAATCAAGCTCCAGTCTATCGACCTTTATGATATCTTAAGTGAAATGGTAGAGTCTGCAATCATAACAGCTTTAGAAAAAGAGAGTGAATTGGATGATACGCTCAAAGAGGTCATCAAAGAGATAACTTTTGAAGCGATAAAAGAGGGCTCGTTAAATACAATACGGGTACGAAAAATCTTATCTACCATTCTTGCTACAGCAATTGAAGTTGCAGAAGCAACTCCAACAAAAGCAGATGAGATACTGCGTTTAACATTGAAGGGAATGCGTAGCGGTTTGGTTAAATCTATTGACAGGTTCAAGCAAAGAGTTGCATATATGCCGGTAGAAGCAAAACATATTCTTATTGAAGATTACGATACTATTATTGAAGATTTGAACCAAACAGATACCCTCTTTTCTCAAATTATCCTTACACAGGCGAGTGAAAGTTCCCAAATTTTAAGAAAAATGCTTGTAGATATCAATAAAGATATGCATTATGACTTAGAAGAGCTTGTACTGATTTCCAAAGAGACTGCAGATGTTATTCGTGAAAGATTTTCCAATTTTGCTAAAGCTGCTGTAAAAAAAGCAGATGTAGCGCTTCAGTCACCAAGGGCAAAAGAGGCAAAACGTATGGGTGCTCAAGCAATAGAAGCTGCACGTACTGCTCTAGGCTCAGCAATAAAAACTGCCAAAGATGTTATCGACAAAAAAGATAAATAGAAACTTAAAATAAGAAATTATTATAGTTAGATAAAATCTAATTATATCAACTGTAATATAATTTCACTAAAACAGAAGGAAATATTATGATGATTCATCCAGCTACAGTTCACTTTGCAATGGTTTTACCGGTTGTTGCTTCCGCATTTGGTGTTGCTTATATGATAAGCAGAACTCAAACAATGTCAAAAATTTTGGCAAGAACTACACTAGTAGCAGCACTTGCTATGATAGCGGCATGGTACACAGGGAACCAGGCAGGTCCACAAATATTTGATTATCTCAGTGAAGCGGGCAAACATGAACTGCTAGAGCATAAAGAGTTGGGACTCTATCTTGCCATAGCAATGGGAATTATTGCACTATTACAAATTATTGGATGCAAGCTCCAAAAATTTGGTATTCAAGTTTTAGCTACCCTTTTACTTATAGGAACAATGTTTACTACTTTTCTTCAAGGAAAAGATGGAGGAGAACTGGTCTACAACTATGGGATGCCCTTTAAAGCCTATATGATGGAAGACTCCTTAAAAGAAGCTGCTGCAACAGCTGACGAAAGCGAAGATTGCGATACACAAGTAGAAGCATATGAAGATGCTATTGATGATATTGCATCCATGTCTGAAGAGGTAGATAAGATTTATGGTAACAAACCGGCTCCGCAAGAAGATGAAGAAGAAGATGAGTAAAGATAAACAAACAACGCGGGAGATACAAAAAAGTATGCTAGAAGCACTGCAAAAGTATCTTAAAGATAAAAATTCTGCAAAAGAGTTCTCTCTTTGCATGAGAGAGAGCTCGCAATGGCTCAAAGAGAAAGAGAAGTAATGCAAATACTTTGTACCGATGTTTATCAAACGCAGTTGCATGCCATACTTGATGAGTTTGCTCAAGAAGATCTGGCTGCAACAAAAAGTTTTAAGCTCTATCTAGACACTATCATTGTTAATATACCAACAAAGGTTGGCAAGTACAAAAAATCAGTTCTGTTTGATGATGAAAATATAAAAGATGTAGAACATAAAGGTTTTCGTATTCCTTTTTATATTGAAGAAAAAACAGAAACTTATCTACTCCTTGGTATGGTAAAAATATAGTTTTCTCCGTACTATAAGGGGCACAAATCAAAAATATACGCTTCAGTAATATAACTTCTTCAAATAATTTAAAACTGTTTCAATTAGTAACTAAAATAAGTTTTTAGAATAATATTATCACAATTCTATCTCATTTTTCTGTATAATGGTACTTGCCCAAGAATTTACAATTAATGTTTAAAATGGCATAATACAGGTGTAAAACTCTTTGTAACACAAAGTGAAATATATAAATACACAAATAAACAACCTATTTTTAAAGGAGAAAATGTGGATATTAAGAAATCTCAACAAGACTTAGACACGGCATCCAATGAAGATGCTAATAGTACAAGTGTTGGGAGAAGAGACTTTTTCAGAAAGACAGCAGCATTATCTGTGACTGCACTTGCTGGAACATCACTTCTATCCTCGAACGCTAAGGCAGATGATCCAGCTATTATGGAGCCTCAAAAATGGGGAACTTCATGGGGAGATCCTGTTACAAAGAACCTCTACGGAATGCCATCGAAGTATGAGCATAACGTAACAAGAAGATATACTAAGCTATTGGCTTCTGGTAACTTCAGAGCATCAATTGCAGTAACACCAATCCAAGAATCAAGTGGAATCATTACGCCAAACGGACTTTTCTTTAGCCGTTCTCACGGTGGTGTAGCTCATATTGATCCAAATGAGCACAGACTTATGATTACCGGTTTGGTTGAGAAACCTATAGTTCTTACTATGAAACAACTCAAGCGTTACCCGAGTGTTACACGTACTCACTTCATCGAATGTCCTGCAAATGGTGGGCAAGAGTGGAGAGGTCCTCAATACAACTCAGTACAGTTTGCAAAA
The DNA here is from genome assembly GCA_964499805.1 of uncultured Sulfurimonas sp. Classification (GTDB taxonomy): domain Bacteria; phylum Campylobacterota; class Campylobacteria; order Campylobacterales; family Sulfurimonadaceae; genus Sulfurimonas. Next base: position 35,504 of record CAZCMR010000002.1, on the reverse strand, counting down.
GGTTTTATGTCTTGTGCAGAGTGGACTGGTGTTTATGTAAAAACTATTCTTGAAGATTTAGGTCTTAAACCGGAAGCTAACTGGATGTTGGCAGAGGGTGGAGACTCTTCAAAAATGGGAAGAACTATTCCTATCGACAAAGTTTTAGATGACGCAATGATCGTATGGGGACAAAATGGTGAAGCACTTCGTCCTGAGCAGGGCTACCCTGTTCGTTTACTTGTTCCGGGTTGGGAAGGTAACTTATGTGTAAAATGGCTAAGACGTTTAGACTTTGCAACTGAGCCTTGGTACTGTAAAGAAGAGACTTCAAAATATACAGTTCTTAAGCCGACTGGAAAAGCTATTCAGCATTTCTATGCAAATGAAGTAAACTCGACTGTTACATCTCCATCTCCAGAAATTGACTGGTCAGACTTAGAAGATGGTGACGTTGTTGAAATCGAAGGACTTGCATGGTCTGGTATGGGTACAATTACAGGTGTAGACTTATCATTTGACGGTGGAAAAAACTATGTTGAAGCAAAACTAAAAGGTCTTGTTCTTCCTAAATGTTGGACTCGTTGGAGCTATATGCATACATACAAAAAAGGTGAAGAGTTATTTCTTACTTCTCGTGCTATGGATGATGCTGGATATATCCAACCAACAATTGATCAAGAGACATTAAAAGTTGGTGTTGAAGCTGTTTATCATAGAAATGCAGTTGAAACATGGAAAGTTGAAAAAGACGGTAAAATAACTCACGTAGAAATTCGTTCTCAATTAGATCGTAAACCAAATGGTGAATTAGTTATCGAAGGGAAGGCGTAGTAATGTTTAAGTTAAATAAAAAATTATTAATCTCAATTTCTGCAGCTGCGACTCTGTCATTAGGTCTTTCAGCTTGTATGGAAAGTGTAATGCCAAGTAGTGAGACAAACACTCCTGCCTTAGCTTCAATAGACGGTGGTGTAAACTATCCGGTAAAAGACAACATGACTGGCCCTTATCATGTCAACCCACAAGTTGCACAGATGAAGATATTTAATGGTCGTGTGCCAACTGAAAAAGAGTATGAAGAGTGGAACTCTGATGTAATGCCGGATGGTACGGGACTTCCTGAAGGTCACGGTACAGCAGAAGAGGGAGAAGAGGTATATGAAGCTAAATGTGTAATGTGTCACGGTGACTTTGGTTCAGGCGGAGGTGGATATCCAGCACTCTCAAAAGGAACAGCTTCTGAACTACATGAGACACTAGTAAACCAAAGAATTAAACCGGATACTGACGGTCCTGTACGTGTATTTGGTACATACTGGCCTCAAGCTAGTACTTTATGGTGGTATATCAAAGATGCTATGCCTCATCCATTAACAGACTCCTTAACAGATGATGAAGTGTATGCTCTAGTGGCATATGTTTTAAACATCAATGAGTTTGAAATTGATGGTGAAGAGGTAGATGAAGAGTATGTGCTTGACCGTGAAAAATTCTTAAAAATCAAAATGCCGAATGTAGATGGTTTTGAACCAAATATTGACGGTCCAAACGGTCGTGACAATGTTCGTAAATACTTTGCAAACCCAGATAATTTTGGTGCACAGAAAGTAAAACCTTCTGAGCGTTGTATGCATGATTGTCAAGAGCCAACTGCAAAAGTAGTTTATATCCAAGGTGTTGGGATCAGTGATTTTCATCCACCACTTTCAGCAGCAAGAGATTTACCTGTAGAGGAATCTTCTAGTGAATTCAATGTTGAAAAAGCATATACTGAAAGTTGTGCAATGTGTCACGGTGCTGATGGAATGGGTGCTCCTGTAGTTGGAGACAAAGCAGGATGGGCAGCTTATATGGCTAAAGGAATAGACAAAGTTTACCAAAATGGTATAGAAGGTACTGATTCAGGTATGCCTCCAAAAGGTGGAGCTGATCTAACAGACTCAAACTTTAAATCAATTGTTGACTATATGATCAACAAAAGTAAATAAATACAAAGGATAAACAAATGGAAAGAAGAAAATTTTTAAGTATGACTTTAGGTGCATTGGCTTTAGCTGCTGTACCTGCAAGTGTAAAAGCAGAGGATTTCAGAAAATCAAAGCCGACGGTATGGACAGCTCACACTGTTGATGATGCTATTAAAGCAATGTATGGTTCAACTGCATTAGTTATGGAAGGCGTAAAACTTAATGCTCCTGATGTTGCAAGTAACGGTGGTGCAATTCCAGTTGATTTTTCAACAGACAAAGATGTTAAAACTATCGCTGTTTTCCAAGATGCGAATCCAGAGGCTGCAGTTTTAGTAATTGAAACAAACAAATACAGTGTTAATAAATACTCTATCAAAATTAAAATGGCTAAATCAGGTACTATTACAATCGTTGCTCAAGGTAATGACGGTAAGCTCTATGCTGCTAAGAAAACTCTAGATGTTGCTCTTGGTGGATGTGAAGGTTAATTCCTTCTCATTTATATAATTAACAAATAAATATTAAGGAAATAAAATGGCTGGAATTAAAGTAAAAGCAAAATTAAAAAATGGTGTTGTAAATGTTAAATCTATGATCAAACACGCGATGATGACATATAATATGGCTGAGAAAAAGACAGGGAGCAGAGATAATGCAAACTTTATCACACATCTTACTGCGACTGTAAATGGTGAAACAGTACTTGATATGTCAACTTCACAGTTTTTATCAAAAAACCCAATCTTTAAATTTAAATTTAAAGGAATTGGTGCTAAAGGTGACAAAGTAGAGATGGTTGCTGTTGATCTTAAAGGAAAAACATACAAAGGTAAAGGTAAAATTAAATAATTTACCCCTCTGTAACACAGGAGCACTTTAGTGCTCCAAACCCCCTCTTCTTGAAGGTTTCTCTTCTCTTATGAATCATCTTATTTTGATATAATTACATAAAATTATTACTATTTTCTAATAAAGAGCTATAAATGACAAACAATACAATTGGCAAAATTTTACAACTATATATTACCCAGGACGATGAAGCTAAAACACGCATCTCCTCTCAAAGCGTCGAAATAGATGAAAAAGGCATCAAGGGTGATAAGTTTTATGCGAAAGATTTCCAGCGCTCTATTTTAATCACCTCTACTGAAAGTTATACACTCGCTGAAAATAACGGTATTGAAATAAGCACAGGAGTACTTGGCGAAAATATTCTTATAGATATTAACCCCTATGCTTTGAGGGCAGGTGATACAATTCAAATAGGTGATGCTTTGTTAGAGATAACACAAAACTGCACCCTTTGCAAAGGGCTGACATCTATCCACTCAAAATTGCCAAAGCTTTTAAAAGAAGATAGAGGAATTTTTGCAAAAGCCATTAATGGAGAAACAACGATTAGAGTTGGAGATAGTGTTAAAATTGTGACTCATTAATCATTTATATAGATAAACAATGATAGAGTAATGATTATTTTTTAAAGGATTCTCATGCAATATAAATTTAAATTTTTACTGCTTCTCTCGCTTATTATTTCATTGTTAGGATGTACACAAATACAACCTTCACTTAAAACTACAATATCAAACACTACTCAAGATGTACAAGTTTTTACATCAAAAAACAACGATGGTAAAATTAATGCAGAAAGTATTGAAACAGCATTTGAAAGCGTTGGATTGAGCATCCTTGGCAACAATGACATGAATAAACCTTTTCAAGCAAGATTTGGAAAGACCCACTATAAACATTACAATCTTGCAATGTATATGAATAATGAACTAAATTATAAACTTATTAAGAAATACCCCCAGTTTGGAGCACTCACACCACTTACAATGTCAATCTACACAACTGACAATAGCATCAATATAGCGACCCTAACACGCAACGGTATCGCACGTGCAACGCAAATACCTGTAACCGATCCAGATCTCATAGCTTATACAGAACTCATCAAAAAAGCGCTCAAAACCGCATTGCCAAATGGAAAATTTAAAAATCTTCCATTCTCCACAGTCAATGATAAAAATCAATCCTATCAAGTAGACTTTGTTATGGATGCTTATCTTGAAAACGGTTCGTCGTGGGATGATTATATTGAAGATTTTGAAGCAGAATTTGAAGCGGAGATGGAACCCTATGGTTTTTTATTTCCAAACTTTCTCAACATCCAAGAAGATCTCTTTGACTTAAATGACTATTTCAAATATGACTTCTATCATACCTACTCAATCTGTAAATTTGATGTTATTTTTCCGGTATCAAAACTCCATCCAGAGGCAGGTGCATGGGCTCCATGTTCATTTTATATTTACAAGCTGAAAAATGAGAACAAGATGCATATGGGATTTTTAGGGGTAGAGAACTGGATTACAACCCTTGATATTAAAGACGAAGAATCGATTAAACCTCTTACCAAAGCTCAAGAGATTATTAAAAAAATTTTACAAGAGCTAACAAACTAATGAAAGGATTTTTATAGTGGATTTACACAAATTTTTATGGGAATATGGGCTCAAAGTTCCTGGATATGATGTCACTGTTATCAATGAGAGAGAAGCAAGAGCAGCAGCAGGTATCCTTGCAACACTCGGAATGATTGTTATATTTGTTGGTATTGGATTTAATCATATCATCGTAGCAAGAGTATATTTAGCATTTTTATTTATTGATTTTACAGCAAGAGTTATAAGTCCAAAATACTCTCCTTCTCTGCTCTTGGGAAAATTTATTGTACAGAATCAAAAACCTGAATATGTAGGAGGATTACAAAAACGATTTGCTTGGACACTTGGCTGGCTTGTTTCTTTTCCTATGCTCTACTGGTTTGTTTTCAATTGGGACATTACCTTTTATAAAGTTATGATTTGTGTACTTTGTCTTACCTTAATGACTTTAGAGAGTGCCTTTTCTATATGTGTCGGTTGTATGATCTACAAAGCAATCATAGATAAAAATCCGAAGCACTGTCCGGGAGGGGTCTGTGAGATACACCAAAAAGAGCCTATCCAAACTTTTAATCCAATTCAAAAAATAATTGCAGTATTAACTGCAATTGGACTTATTGCAGGAATTTATCTCTTCCTTGCCAAAACAGAATCAAAAACATTCTTTGGTGATTTCTTACATGAAGCAGTTTTAAGTAAATCACAGCTCCAACAAGAGAGTGATGAAAAATACCAAAGAGAGTTGGAAAAAGAGTTTGGAGATGATGACTTTTAGCTATAGTATTTTACTACTCCACTCATTTGGGAGCCCATATTAAGTAAGATCATATCTGCAATGACTAGAGCAGCCATAGACTCACATACTACAGTTCCCCGGATTGCTACACAGGGGTCATGGCGTCCTTTAAGAGCAAAATCCACCTCTTCATTCTCTGTTGTGACAGTATGCTGCTCTTTAAATATGGACGGAGTAGGTTTAAAATAGACATTAAGAACAATATCTTCACCATTGCTTATACCACCCAAAATTCCACCTGCATGATTTGACTCAAAACCATTTGCACGTATGGGATCATTGTTTTGTGAACCGTGAGAACGAGCACTCAACACTCCATCTCCAATCTCCACTGCTTTAACTGCGTTTAGCCCCATCATGGCATCTGCAAGCACTCCATCAAGCTTGTAATAAAGAGGCTGTCCCAGTCCAACCGGTGCACCTTTAATGACAACACGAGAAACTCCACCTACGGAGTCATGCTCATTTTTAGCTTTTAAAATAGCCTCTTTTTGTGCCTCTTCTTTTTCTTTGTCCAGCGCATAAATAATACTGCTCTTAGCAGCCTCATAATCAAAGTTTTCACCTTTTATACCTGCAACCTCGCTAATACCGCTTACAACAGATATACCAAGCTCCCGCAACATCAGTTTTGCAATAGCACCGGCAGCAACACGTGCTGCAGTCTCTCTGGCTGAACTTCTTCCTCCACCCCGGTAATCCCTGATACCGTACTTATGAAAATAGGTGAAATCAGCATGTCCCGGACGAAATACATCTTTAATATTTGTATAGTCTTTAGACTTTTGGTTTGTGTTGTAGATAACCATGGCAATAGGAGTACCGGTACTTTTACCCTCAAAAACACCACTGAGTATCTCAACTTTATCAGCCTCTTTTCTCGCCGTCTCAAACTCACTTTTACCCGGTTTTCTACGGTCAAGCTCACTTTGGATATATGCTTCATCAATATCAAGTCCCGCAGGAAGACCATCGAGCAGACACCCTAAGGCTTTTCCGTGTGACTCTCCAAATGTTGAAAATCTCAACTTCATTCCAAAACTATTCACTACTTTTCCTTTTTCAACATCTCAACTGCAACTCTTGCCGCCTCTTGCTGTGCAATTTTTTTACTTTTACCACTGGCTCTTGCATATTCTCTATCTTCAATAAATACACCAACATCAAACTCTTTTTTGTGATCAGGTCCGCGAGAAGCAAGCACTTTATACTCAGGAGTAATACCAAATCTCGCTTGTGTCAGCTCTTGAAGTGTCGTCTTAAAATCACGAAAAAGTGAATCAAGTGATATATCTTCATGGTTTGCTTCGATAAGCCCAATGGCAATCTTTTCAACAGTTTTCAGTCCTGCTTCGAGATAAACTGCTCCCATAATGGCTTCAAAAGCATTGGAGAGCAAAGAGGACTTCTCTCTGCCTCCGTTATTGTCCTCTGCGTTTGAAAGCAGTATATAATCTCCAAGATGCAGAGCTCTTGCCAATTTGTCAAAACCTGTTTCATTTACAAGTGATGCTCTGATTTTTGAAAGGTTCCCCTCATCTGAAGTTTTAAATTTCTTAAATAGGTACTCCCCTACCACCAGGTCTAAAACTGCATCTCCCAAAAATTCCAGACGCTCATTATCGTAGGGCTGCTTGTAACTCTTATGCGTCAGCGCTTCGATAATGAGCTTTTTGTCTTTAAACTCATACCCTAACTCTTGTTCCAAAGTCTCTATATTTTTATGCATACTTTCCTCATTTTAATCATCATAATGAATCTTTTGCTCTTTGAGCCGCCTCTTTAGCTAAAATATCACACCGTTCATTCTCTGCATGTCCGTCATGACCTCTTACCCAAATAGCATTTATCTTATGCCCTTTTGCAGCTTCTATGTACTCTTTCCACAGCTCGGGGTTTTTCACCTTCTTAAAATCTCTCTTAATCCAGTTTGAGAGCCACTCATTAATCCCCTTTACCACATAAGAGGAGTCTGAGACAACATCGACATCACAAGGTTCTTTTAAAGCTCTTAAGCCCTCTATCACCCCTTTGAGTTCCATTCTGTTGTTTGTAGTATGTGCTTCAGAACCGGAGAGTTCTCTCTCTTTATCCCCATATCTAAGAATAACCCCGTATCCACCCGGACCGGGATTTCCTAAAGCACTTCCATCACTGAAAAGAGTTATTTTCTTCACTGAATTCCTTAACAAAATTTTTACTTAATCCATACTCTACCATTGCACTGTCGATTGTATGGCAGGAGCTACATCGATTAAATGCAAAAGGGTATGTACCCTTGCAGTTGTTACACACATACTCAAAACTTAAAGTTGCGATTGAGCGTCCCTGCAGACCAATGAGAACATCTAACTCAAATATCGAGCTCTTGCTTGCTAAGGTAATATCACCTCTTGCACTGTAAAGCTCTTTTAGATAATTACTCTTTGAAATTATATCTAAATTCAAATCTTTTGAATCTACTCTCCAGAGCACTTCTGTAAGAAGCTCGGCATCATCCAAATTAAAATTTTCCCAAGCCATGGCAGGATCGACCCTAAAGAGATACTCAAATACCATATAGCTCAGTTTTTGAGACTCTTTATAGAGGGCTAAAAGCTTCTCCGCCTTCTCTTGTTGAGATAACTTCATATCATTCACAAGCGCTAAAGCTGTCAGATAGACTTTATCCAGCAAGATATCTTCATTCAGTTCATCCAGCGGCTCAAGTACATCCAGTGCAGCTTTATAGTCCCGCATATATTCATATACAAGTAAAAGATAATGAAGTGCCTGTGGCGTTCTTGGATTGAACTTCAGTATCTCCAAAAATATCTGTTTGGAGCGCTCTAAAAATCCCGCTTTGAAGTATGTTTTTCCAAGTAAGAACATCGTCTCATAGATATTCTCGTTAGCCGTCACATTTAAAATTTCATTATATATCTCAATACTCTTTTCATAATCACCGTTTTTTGAATACGAGGCAGCAAGGAGCAACCATGATTTTTCAGAGAGTTCCCCTTTGGAGATAAAGACTTTGAGTTCGTTCTTTGTAGGAAGTGTACGAAACTGTTGTAAAAATTTATCTAGATGAGAGCTGTCTTCTTTACGCCTGTATCTTCCCCACCAATATGAAAAAAATGTTATCACAAAGATAATCGTAAAAAAAATAATTACAGAAAATAACGGGTCTCTAAACCCTATATAGAACATATCCATTACTCATACACCACTATCGCATAATCATTTTTCAAGTTATAAAAAGTCGCTTCTGGAGTCAATTCCAAATCTTTTAGTTTTGCCAACTGAACAATAGAGTTTTTTGAAACTCTAATACCATTTTCTTTAAAAAATTTTCGTATATTCACAAACTTCACATCTTGCACAAATTTATACTCAAACTCCCTGTGCAGAGACATCTTCTCTGATGAGAACAAATGTTCATTTACATGAAGCTGATCAGATGCATACTTAATAGGCAGATGTCCGGAGAGGTCCGTCAAACACTCTTCAATATACTCATGTTTTTTAGGAAGTCTGTTTTTTTCTATAAAAAGATATTTATTGTTTAGTTTCAATGTAGGGGTATCTTTCCAGTATTTATATGCTGGATTGGAGATACCCAATTTTACATATACTTCTCTCCACAACCAAAAAGAGTTCAGTGTGTTTGGAAGATGCGACATCAAAAACTCCTAAAAAACTATATTATAAAGATTATATAATCTTTTGTTAAATAGTTTTATTAAGAGTTAAAAATTATTATTAAAAAGCAGCTGTTACTGCTTTTGTTACGACAAAACCGCCAATAACAAGCCAGACAAACATTGCTCCTGCAGTATACAGCGGTGCAAGTCCAAGACCTTTAAATTTTGCAAAAATCGTTCCCATACCAAGTGCCGTCATAGCCATAGTCAGTAAAAATGTATCTATCTCGTTAATGGTTGCGACAATTGTATGCGGTACCAGATCTAAAGAGTTAAACCCTGCCATACCTATGAAGTATACAGCGAACCAAGGAATAACAAGTTGTAATTTCCCACCGGCCATACCGCTCTTTTTTGCTTCCATAGAGAGGTAAATACCAAGAACAATAAGCATAGGAGCAATCATAATAACACGTGTCATTTTTACAATAACTGCAGAGTTAGCCATTACTTCTGGTGCACCCGGAACAGAAGCAGGTACTGCAACAACCTGCGCCACTTCATGGATAGTTCCACCGACATAGATACCAAACTGTTCAGGGTTCATATGTAAAAATCCTGTTGCAGGCTCAATTATTGCACTGTAAAGAACAGGATATAAGAACATAGAGATTGTTCCAAAAAGAACGACCATAGAGACAGCGACCGCGGTTTTATACCCTTCTGCTTTTAAGACTGGTTCAGTTGCCAAAACAGCTGCTGCGCCACAGACGGAAGCACCGGCAGCGGTAAGCATAGAGGTCTCTCTATCCATCTTGAAAATTTTATATCCAAGATATGTTCCTAAAAGAAAAGTTGTTGAGAGCATAATCAATGAAACCATAAATCCACTCATACCCACATCCATAATCTGCTGAAATGTTATACGAAATCCATAAAATACAATCGCGAAACGCAGTATCTTTTTCCCTGAAAATGTAATACCACTTCCCCACTCACTTGGGATATGCTGGTGTAGAGTATTTGCATAGAAAATACCTAAAACAATACCAATCACAAGAGGTGAGATACCGAGTGATTTGATAAATGCGATTTGCGCAATAGCAGTTGCTGCTGCTGCAAAAATTGCAACAAAAATGATACCAGAAATAGTACCTTGCCTATTTTCTTTTGAAAATGCCATATATTGCCTTTTTGTGAAATTAAAACCGAATTATAGCAAATTTTTATACTATATCTACTGAGTGGTCAGTTTTAACTCCAAATTAACAAACCCATTTTCACTCGTCACCTCTTGTACTTTTTGACTCACTTTTACTCTAGAAGCTGCTATATTCCGCTCTTTTTTCAAATATAGAACTAAGTTTTCCACTCTTGTTTTTGCTAGATCTTTTAACGCTTTTTTATTCACTTTCATCATCTTTATACATGCGCCAATAAGTTTTTCTCTGTAAATAAGTACAAATTTTTCTTTCTCTGTACTCTTTTTAATCATAGATTTAAACTTCTCTAAAGCACCTTTTTTTGCATTTTCTTTGTAGACCTCTTCAAGCATATCAATAGTCATTGCACTCTGATGCTCTTCTTTATTTTTTATGCCGCTTCTTTCAAGGACCAACGCAATAAGCTTCTCTCTTTGCAAAGCAAGTTTATCACTGCGTTTATCATATACACCGCTCACTTCAAGAGCCAGTTTTGGCCTTTTTTGCATAATAGCCGCCAACCTGTCAAGCTTCTCTCTTTGCATTGGCGTGATACTACTGCGTCCACTCTCAAACGCAACATACTCCAAATCTTCAGTATTAATGCCAAGCATTGCTCCTAGAAATTTAAATGGAGCACTCACTGCCCGTGTAATAAGATTTGTAAATGTATTCCACACAAGTTTTCCATATTTAAAGTCTGGCTTATCGACATCTCCATCAATTGGCATATCAATATCAATGACACCTTTATCGTCCTCCAATAATCCTACTACAAAACCTAATGGAAGATGCGTCACATTCTCATCTTCCACCTCATCACCCAACTCTATCTTTTTAATCACTACCTTATTTGTTGCTTGAAGTTTTGCATTCATAATGTTGTACCCAAGGTCCAAAAATAACTTACCGGAATCTATCTTATATCCTGCAAACGCAGCACTGTACCCGCTCATTGCACTCAAGTCCAAATTCTTAAAATTCATATCAATATCTGTAAACTTTTTAGGGTTCAGAGTGTCGAAACTGCCCTCGATACGGGTAGAACCATATTTATCAATATCTCCATGAAGATTTATGAGCGTATGTTCACCTTTTAAATTTGTAAGTGAATATATCACTCCATTAAGATTATGAATATCTGTTTTAAACTTTAGTGGTATTGAGAAGTCCTGAAATCTTGCACTTCCCAAAGAGACAAGCACTTTATCTATCTTAAATTCAAAATCACTTTTTGCGCTCTTTTTATCTGCTGTAGTTTGCTTAATTACTTGTTTTGGCTTTTCTTTTGATAGTTTTGCAAAATTAATGACCCTGTTCTTGTCAATTTCTGCATCTATATAAAAAGAGTTGATATTTACGCTGTTAACATAAAGGCGGTTTGGAAAAAGCTCTAAAGTATAATCTTTTACATCCAGAGAGTTGAGGGAAAAGAGGAGGCTCTTCTCTTTTGTATCATTGATAAACACGGTACTGAGTGAGAGTGAACCGTGTAGATTTAAATCAGGTCTCTTTTTGCTTTTTTCATAACTTATCTCACCTGTTGCAGAAAAAAGACCATCTTCTATGGCTACATAACTGCTCTCTTGCAGATATGGAGTAATCTCCTTAAGTGATATATCTTTAATATCAAAACTTCCAACTTGTTTTAAAGGGTTCTGTCGCAACTCTCCTTTTGTAACAACACTCCCTTTATGGTCAATTGTAAAACTTGTTTTATATTGTAACCACGTTCCTTTTTCTAAATTAATATCACGAAGCTGAATATTAATGTCATTGATACTGTTCACCGGCTTGCTCTTAAGCGCTTCATCTCTAAAAGTAATGTTAGATGAGCTAAGTGATATTTGTGAGATATTAAGCGCCAATGCAGCTTTTTTACTCTGATTATTCTCTTTTGTAGTCTCTTTGTGTTGATTGATTTTTACATAGCTCAGCCAGTCGATATCACCATTTTTTAAACGTTTCACTTTTACATCAAGATTTTTGATAGCTATCTGTGAGATATTAATATCATTTTTAAACGGTTGCGCATTTATGCCCTCAACAGTAAAATTTTCAAGTCTCAAAACATCAGGAAAATCTCCTTTTGGCTTAAGTCGTAAATTATGAACGGCCAACTTCGTATTATCAATTTTCGTTGCGTTTATATCAGCAGTGTCAAAACTAAACGCACTCTGCAGATGTATCGTACCATCAGCAACCTCTATGTTTAACATATCTTTGATATATCGCCACTCCGTATAGAGTTTATTCGCCTGAAAATCCAAGTTCCCAAAAGCAGCAAAGGGCTCATAACGATTGAGCTGTGCATGCAAATCAATAAACCCATCATCTTCTAAATTTGCATAAAAACGGATTTTTCCTTTTGGATGATTTTTTTGTGCAGTATCTATATCTTCTATGCGTAGACCCATATTCTGTAGACCAAATTTAAAGACATCAGCTACCGTATAGTCGCTAAACGCAATCGCACCATCTTCTATACTAATACGCTCAATGATAATTCTAGGTATTGTTATTGAGGTATTGTTCTTGTTTTGTTTGGTTTGCGGTTTATTCTGCTTTAGAATATTCATAAGATTAATGCTCTTGTCTCTATTGCGTACCAAGTTTATCTCCGGTCTTTCTAACTCCAAAAGATGAAGATGCACAGCACCATACAAGAGTGAAGAGGGATCCACATCTATAAAAATTGACTCTAACGAGAAGAGTGGTTGATCTTGCAGACTCTTTATCTTTAAACCTGAGAGTTGCAGTTTAAATAAAAATGGATTAAAGTAAACACTAGAGAGAGTCACTTTTGTCTTTGTCTGTGTTTGTAAAATTTTGATGAATTGGGGTTTTAAAACTAAAGGGATGAGTATGAAACCTGCTAGAGCATAAACAATAACAAGATATAAAAATACTTTTTGAATTTTTCTTAACACAATAAACTCCACAAAAGAATATTTGCAGAGTTTATCTTAGATAGTGTTAAAAAGTAATTATTTTGCTGCGTTTAATATACTCTCTTTTGGAAATACAAACGTTGTATGTCTTATTACAGAGATTACTTTACTTGGTTTGCCATCTTTATCAAGTGCATATGCATGGATAGTTATAGGAAGAATCGTATCCTTTCTTTTATCATTAACAAGCATTTCATTTGTCACAAGAGTAACAATTTTTTTCTTTTTAACGCCGGGAACAACTCTAAACGGTCTGCTTGGTTTGGCAATTTTGATTTTGCCTTCCATACCTTTTGGAGGAATAACTTCAAAAAAGAATTTCATCGGTTCATTCTCAGTATTTTGGAGTAAGAAGATATACGAGTTCTCTACTGTAAACTTGTTATTATCTTGGTGTTTAATTGCATAGAGTCTTGTCTCTTTATTGATATTTAAAAGCATATGCTCTTTTGTTGTACTCATATACCCAAGTGCAACCATTAAACCAACTAGCAAGACTATATATGCCAATACTTTCGGACGGAAATATTTTGTTTTCCCTTTTCTTTCAACTATTTCATAATCACTTGACCATGTTACAAGAGAAGGTTTGCCAAGTTTACCCATAACGGTTGTACATGCATCCACACACTCAAGACAGTTAATACACTCTAACTGCAGACCTTTACGAATATCAATATGCGTAGGACATACAGTCACACACTTCTCACATGTCGTACACTCTGCATCGGGGTCTATTGCTAAGAGGTCTTTTTGATTATTGACTATTTTATGGTGTACATTTTGTTCACTATCATAAATTTTACCACCACGATGCTCATCATAGAGTGCCATTACCGTATGCTCATCATAAAGTACAGACTGTACACGTGAATAAGGACAAACATAGATACAGAAGTTCTCTTTTAAAAATACAATGTCATAAATCAAAAATGCTGCAATCCCTAAGACAAATCCTATCATTGTCATATGTTCAGCAGGGTGAGAGAGATACTCAAAAAATGTTTCAGGCGGAATAAAATACCACATAAAGTCAGCACCCGCAATAATCGCCAAAATAGCCCAGATAGTAATGGCAATTGCTTTTTTCACCTTGTTCTCAGGTTTTGACATATCAGGTTCTTGCTGTTTATTGCCTATACGTTTACGAAGATGTAAAAGTTTTGTCTCGATCAAATCACGATAGATAACACGAAAAACGGTTTGCGGACATACCCACCCACAAAAAACACGACCACCCATAACTGTCATTCCAAAAATACCGATAAACATCAACATTAACAGGAACGGCATCAGGTAGAGCTCTTGCATATCAAACTGAACAAATGCAAGATCTAGCTTCATCTTATCAAAGCTCAACATAAAAAACTGGTGTCCATTTATATGAATCCAAGGCAAGCCTAAAGCAACAATTGTCGCAAATGCATAGACGTAGTATCTTTTAATTCTCCACGGTGTAGGGATTTTTATCCCTTTTTTCTTTTCACTCATTCTCTTCTCCTCTTTATTATTGTGGACAGACGATAGTATTTATAACTTTCTCTTCTGCATCATCTGTAACTTCCGATACTAACGAACCGGATGCAATCTGTTTTAACTCTCTGGATTCAATATAGTCTTTCAATGAACTTCTGCTCACATTCAAAAGGCGTGCCATTTCACTTACACTTTTACCCTCTTTTATATAATGCAAAAGATCACTGATATAGACATCAAATTTAGAGCTTGACTTACTCCCTTTTGGCCGACCAATTACTCTTTTGGCATTCTCCTGCAACTTTTGACGCAACTGATCCATCAATCCCAATATCAACATCGCACTACTTTGCTGAGACATTATGACAGAGTGCTTGATAAAATGGACTTTATAGTTATTTTTCATCAAACAACTGGCCATCTGCACCAAATCTTCCATATTGGTACTTAAGACCCAAACATCATACACTAAAAGTATCCCATCAGAGTTTGTTTGAAAATATTTTGTCACTTCCCTTCTCTCATCAAGACGCTTGTTTTGTGAAGTATGATCTAGGAACTCTTTATCAATAGTCAGATTATTTGCAATTGCATAAGAATTCACGTGCTGTAACTGCTCATGAACCGCAAGAAAGTTTTTATCTGGACGGATATATGCTACAACCATGGCGACAAAACCTCTCTTCTTATTAAATTTCATCGTCATTATAGCGACTTATGACGAATAAAGTCAATTAATTTTAGCTTTAATTCGTCATAAAAGTAATTTTTATCTTTTACCAGCCTATTCCAAGCCCTACAACATATCTCCTGTCCTCAAGCTGTCCCACTGTTGAACCGAGTTGTTCTTGATAGGTGGCAAACTGTAACTTTAATAGAGTCAGCTGCATATCTATACCTGCCGTATATGCCCCTTTGTAGAGTCCTGCGTTTAGTGTTGTCATAAAATATGAGTTGTCAATCAAACCTAAACTCGCTCCCATACGCAGATGATTCATCACATCATAACCGATATCGGCGTTATCATACTGATCTTGTGTACGATAGGGATTATAGTTACGGATTCTTGCCTGTTGCGCATTTAAGAGGTCAGTATAATCAACCGAAAACTTCAAACTATTCGACCATGAAATTTCAGGAGATATTGAAGCACCGAGATTAACTGAGAGAGGTTGTGCACCATACGCATCAAAATCCAAACTTCCGATATTCATTATGCTTAAACCAACTGCAGGGTTCCATTTTTTATTCTTAAATTCATACAAAGCACCAATATCAAAAGCAAATCCTGAATTATCTGCCTCATATGTATCTTGCAAATACTCTACAATATCATCTTTATGATCTGTCACCTCTCCTAAATCCAGTCCTGCTTCATATGACTTTTGTTTGATATACTTGGCACTGACCCCTATAGTCACATCACCATCTAACATGCCATCTAAAAACTCACTGGAAATTCCATGATATTTTTTCGCACTTGCCAAGAAAATTCCACCATATGCCCTGCTATGAGATTCTAAAACTCCGTTGGCACCACTGTTGGCATGCGGTATAAAGTTTACATCTCCCGCAACAAGAATACCAAAAGAGTAAGCAACATCATTCTGTGCATGATAAGAAAATGACGTATAATTTGAAACGGTTGCATTAAATGCATCCCCTGAGTATTTATTGATAGTATCAATAATCTCACTATCTTCAGAGTTACTCAAATCGTCTGCAAACTGTTGAAATCTTGAAGAAGCAGAAACAGAAAGTCCAAGCACTTCAGCTTCTATTCCATGACTCTTCTTAATCTTGATTAAACCGGCAGGGTTGCTAAAGATAGATGTGGAGTAGCCACCCACTGCAGTATTCGAACCACCCATACCCATAATACGAGGGTCTTTATAGAGGAACTCCTGTGTTGACATATCCGCATATATCAGTGTGCTAAACGCAATAAGTGATAACGGTAGTAATCTTTTCATATTTTTCTTCTCCCTCTATTTTTGTAAATATTCTATAATATTATCAATTGTCACGTTTCCATCTTCACTACCCGTTATCTCTTTTTTGAAATCTTTAATACTTTTCGTAATATCTTCATCATTAGAGACTGCACCGATAGTATCTGAACCACCGTTAAGAGTATCTACAAGTAGTTGGGCAACACCCAGCGTATTGTTTACATCCATAACGACTGGACAGGCATAACAAGAAGTAGCAAGAGGATTTGCGAGGTCAACTGTACCATCGCTGTTTTCAATTCCGGCACAAGCGTCTCTGTCACCAGTTGCATCACAATACCCATCTGTAATTACAGTAGTATTGTTTGCATCTCTCGTAGTACTTTTTGCTAACCTATAAAATGTTCCTGTACCTGAATAGGTAACCTCAACCGATGCAAAAGGGTATCCGCTTATATTGACATCATTGGCACTGATACTTGTATCTGATTTAGGTGTATATGAAGCATCTATCGACCATGCCAAAGCATCCAGACTCGCTCTCATATCATAGGGTGTTGCATTTGAATTATTATTGATGGAGTCAACAAGATTATCTACATCCCTAGTCAAATAAGTAATTGTGCTTGCCGCTTTAATTGTTGCATTGAACCCTATATAGAGACAAGCATTTGTCACTCTTGAGTCATTGAGCAAATCAAGATTTGAACCCGTACAAATTATACTCGCCTTTGTTATACCGTTACGGGCAATAGCATTTGTAAAATATTGATTGGCCTCTGTTAATAGAGGGAGAGAGTCAGGTTTTCTTTTGCTATCTACACTTGTAAGGAAAGAAGAAAAAGCATCTCCTCCATCATCATCACTGTTAATCAGCATATCAGCGATATCACTGACACTGTAACCTGATTTTCCCATATATGCCGATGCAAGGTTCATATTCAAGTCACTTGAGGTAAAAGCATTGGAACATTTACCTTGCAAGTCTGCTATCGCATTGTCGTAACGTCCCTCATCTATCGCCTTTTGTACATCAATTCTACAGTTTGTATCCTCGTTCCCACAACCTGAGAACATTACCGCACCTATAACTAGTGATGCAGAAATAATTTTTTTATACATTATCTACCCCTCTTTCATATAATCTTGAGTTATTATATCAAATAATTTTTTAATTTGAAGTTTCTCACCCACTAAAAGCTACAAAGCCTTGTTTATGCTCTTCTTTGCTAAAATGGCAATAACTATTTTTCTATAAAAGATTTGATAAATGAGAACAAAACAATATATTTTAGAAACTATCAAAAAACGTCCTTTAATCATTGACGGTGCGATGGGAACACAACTGCAGCAACGAGATGATGATATTCCAAAAGAAGCATGGGAAGGGAACGAAGGGTGCAATGAACTCTTGAATGTTACAGCACCTGATGTTATGAATGAAATTTTTCGTGCCTATTTGACCGCAGGAGCTGATTTTATCACCACAAATACCTTTGGCTCCTTCTCGTGGGTACTTGAGGAGTATGGCATCGCAGAACGTGCTTATGAACTCACAAAAGCCGGAGCAGAACTGGTTAAAAAGCAGTGTGAAGCATTTTCGACCCCTGAACATCCTCGTTTTTGTCTTGGCTCTATCGGACCCGGTACAAAGCTCCCTTCACTCGGACATATCACCTATGATGAGATGTATGAGGGTTATACCGAGTTTTGTCTAGCACTCATTGATGGAGGCGTGGATATTTTTCTTATCGAGACCGCTCAGGACCCTCTGCAGATAAAAGCTGCACTCCATGCCATAACCGAAGCAAACAGACAAAGAGAAGTTGAAATTCCTGTTATGGTCTCGGTAACTATCGAGCTCAGTGGTACGATGCTTATCGGAACAGATGCACAAACCATTGCAACCATATTGGAGCCTTTTGACATCTTAAGCCTTGGGTTCAACTGTGGAACTGGACCCGAGCAGGTGCTCAAACATGTAAAAACACTCAGTGAAGTATGGCATACGCCTATCAGTGTCCATGCAAACGCAGGACTTCCCCAAAACCGTGGAGGATATACATACTATCCGATGGGACCTGATGAATTCGTCGAACAGCAGAAGAAATTTTTAGACTTTGACGGTGTTAGCTTTTTAGGCGGATGTTGTGGAACTACGCCGCAGCATATCCGTGCTTTGGTAAACGCAGTGAGCTCCATCACTCCAAAAGCACCGACAGGTTCACATCCAACCTCTATCGCTTCACTCTTTAACACTGTAGAGCTGATGCAGCAACCTGCACCGCTACTCATTGGAGAGCGTTCAAACGCAACAGGTTCCAAGGCCTTTCGGGAACTGCTTCTTGCAGAGGATTATGAGGGGACACTCTCAGTGGCACAGCAACAGGTACGTGCAGGTGCGCATCTTTTAGATGTCAATGTCGGTTTCGCAGGGCGTGATGAGACAAAAGACATGAACGCAGTAATGGCACTATATGCACAAAAAATCGCTATTCCGCTTATGCCCGACTCGACACAGACAAGCGGACTTGAAACTGCCTTAAAACACATTGGTGGTAAAGCGATTCTCAACTCTGTCAACCTTGAGGACGGGGAACCAAAATTTGATGCTGTTTGTGCATTGGCAAAGAAATTCGGTGCCTCTTTAGTCTGCCTTACTATTGATGAAAAAGGAATGGCAAAAACAGTTGAGAAAAAACTTGCAGTTGCCGAGAGGATTATTGAGCTTGCGACTAAACGTCATGGCATCAAAAAAGAGGACTTGGTCTTTGATGTTCTGACATTTACACTCGGAAGTGGTGATGAAGAGTACTGGGAAGCCGGTATCAACACCATAGAGGCCATACGTACTCTGCGTAAAAAACATCCTGAGGTCGGTACAACGCTGGGACTCTCAAACATCTCTTTTGGACTTGATAAAGATGCACGTCCGTATCTCAACTCTATGTTCTTGCACCACTGTGTCCAAGCGGGACTCACATCAGTTATTATCAACGTAAAACATATCATTCCTCTTAATAAAATTCCAAAAGAGGATCAAGAGATTTGTAACGATCTCATCTTTAACCGTAAACCAAACGGTGAAGCTCTTTTTACATTTATTGAGCACTTCAGCAAAAAAGAGGCTGTAGATAATGATGCTGTCGATGAAGCATATCTTGCCATGAGCGATGAAGAGAAGATCGCCAAACTTCTGATGGATGGGGATAAGGACAGAATGATTCCTCTTGTAGAGGAAGCTCGTCACAAGATCAAACCTGAAGTGATAGTCAATGAGATCCTAATCGATGCGATGAAGGTCGTTGGAGAGCTTTTTGGTTCAGGAGAGATGCAGCTTCCTTTCGTTCTGCAGTCAGCCGAGACCATGAAAAAAACAGTGGACCATCTTAACCCATATCTGCCAAAAATAGACAAACAGGTCGATACAACTCTTGTTTTAGGAACAGTAAAAGGGGATGTACATGACGTAGGGAAAAACCTTGTAGATATCATCCTCTCAAACAATGGATACAAAGTCAAAAACCTTGGCATCAAAGTAGAACTTGATCAATTTTTACAAACACTTGATGAAGGACATGTATCTGCTCTTGGAATGAGCGGACTTTTGGTAAAATCTACACAGGTAATGCTTGAAAATCTAAAAACACTCCAGGAAAAAGGGATCACAATCCCTGTCCTTTTAGGCGGTGCAGCTCTTACTCGTGCCTTTATAGATGATTTTTGCCGTCCTTCTTATGACGGTCCTATCTTCTACTGTAAGGATGCCTTTGACGGTGTAACAGCCATGAGCAGAATTGAAGCTGGTAATTTAGATACAGATCTCCATCCTGATGCTCCAAAGATCGAGAAAAAAGAGGAAAAAAAGTATATCATCCCTCCATTTGAAGAGATCAAAATGCCTTCTCGTGACGTACCTGTACCGACACCTCCATTTTGGGGAAGACGTGAGATCAAACTCACACAACAACAGGTAGAACTTGCATTTAAGTGGATAAACCATAAACTTCTTTTTAAATCACGCTGGGGATACTCCTCAAAAGGGATGAGCAAAGAGGCTTACCAAAAACAGCTTGATGAAGTTGTCTGGCCGGCATATGAAAAACTCAAAAAACGCTTTTTGGATGAGCAGCTCTTTGAGCCTACCATCCTCTATGGTTACTGGCCGTGCAGAAGCGATGACAACTCTCTACTTATTTTTGATGAGAGCGAAGGATGGTTCAAAGATGAAGATGCCAACCGTGAACCACTTGAGCATATTATAGGCCGTGCCGAAGAGGTATTTACATTTCCACGCCAGAGAAAGAAACCACACCGTGCACTCAGTGACTTCTTTCATGCAGATCGCCATGATGTCATAGCTCTTACTTGTGTCAGCGCAGGTGAAAAACTCTCTGAAGTTGAGAGAGAAATATATGCAGAAGGCAACTACACAGAGTACTACCAGTTTCACGGCTTGAGTGTTGAACTCGCAGAGGCACTTGCAGAGATAGCACATAAGCAGATCCGCCTTGACCTTAACATTGC
>CAZCMR010000002.1:0-14472 GCA_964499805.1 uncultured Sulfurimonas sp. | reverse complement strand
TCATCATACTTTGTAAAATTATTATGACGGATTACACTGTTTATCTCATCAATATACGCCTGTCCGATTTCAGAATACTTCTCAAGCCCCTGAGTGATAACAAAAGGGTCATCTGTCTGCAGACGTAATTTACGGAATTTTGCATAGGCTTTACCCTTTGACATCAGCTCATAATAGGCCCGAATAGAGTCATCAATCGTATCAAATTTTCTTAGCCAAATTGTAACATTTCCGCCTCTTTGCTCACCTGCTGCGATACGCTTCTCTTTTGGATTTCTACTCCAGATACCAAAAACATTGTTCGCCTCATTAAAAAATCGTGAAGTTGCCCATGAGCTCTCCATCGCAGCCTGTGCAAGCGTGATACTAACAGGATGTGGTTTTAAGCGTGCAAGCAGATCTTCATCGCTCGTTGCACCGTACTTTTTTTTCAGACTCTCTATCTCAGCACTCTTTTTCCCCTCTTTTATCTCCTGTGCAACTCTTTTGTAACGCTGCATCAACTCTCTATGAACATTTAGTGCAGGAGGAACGATAAGGTACAAAAAACGCTCTTTTTTCTCTTTTGTTGAGAGGTTTTTGGGAACTTTATGGGTGGTATACTTGGGTGTTAAGAGCTGCGTTTGGGAAAGCTCTTTGTCAAAAACAAAAAGTAAATCCAACAAATAATCCATAAAATCCCCTCTTATTTTTGTAAAAATTATATCTTAGAAAACTTAAGCTTCAAAAGAGTAGATTTTAAAAATTGGAAAAATTATTTTACTGGTCTTCCAAAAAGAGTTAAGATACTCATTCATAACGCAGATATTTTGTTCTGTTTTTAACTTCTAAATAGCGTGTATGAAACTTTAGAAAATAAAATACATTTACTACTCCAAGAAAGAGTATTAATAAAATATGCGGCATAGAAAAATTTAAAAGGATTCCATAACTTATATAACTAAAGAGGAATGTAGCAATCATCTGTAAAAATAAGAAAATTTCAGGTAACCATTTTGAATCTCTTCTTCTCTCCTGCATCACAAAATCCTTATATATAACATATATTTTAATAAATTATAATAGTATAAAAATTAAATATGACTTAATAATTCTCTATTTATCTTTTTCTGTAAGATAATGCTTCAAGTAAGTGACTTTTTTGAATAATTTGTGATTTATCCAAGTCCGCTATTGTTCTTGCGACTTTTTGTACCTTTTTCATACTTCTAAAAGAGAGTTTAAATCTCTCTTGCGCTCTATTTTGCACTGCGTTTGCCTCCTCGTCCAAAATACAATACTCCTCTATCTCTTTATCACTAAGTAGTGCATTTAGTACCGACTGTCCACGCTGTTTTGTAAAAATATGTGCCTCTACTACCATTTTATGCATCTCTTTTGAGGAGTAACTTGCCTTATCACCCGCATCTACACTCTGCATCACTACATTTAAATCAATCCTGTCTATAAATGGGTCAGAGAGACGGTTTTTATAACGTTGTATCTCCACATCACTACATCTGCACTCTTTATGTTCATCCAGCAGATTACCACAGGGACAAGGATTCATCGCCCCGATAAATAAAAACTTTGCAGGGTACTCTACTTTTGAATTTACACGCGAAATCCGTATCTTAGCATCCTGCATCGGCTCACGAAGGGACTCTAAAACAGCTTTGGAAAAGTGTGGCAGTTCATCAAAAAAGAGTATGCCGTTGTTTGCAAGGCCAACTTCTCCTATTTTCGCGTTACGGCTTCCTCCGCCAAAGATACTAGCCATTGTAGCGCTATGATGTGGATTTTTAAAGTTTCTTCTTGGTTTAAAGGCAGGTTCTAAACCTTCTAAGACTTCTAGTTTTGCTACATCAAGAATTTCACTTGATGTCATAGGAGGTAAGATATAACGCAGTCTGCTTGCTATCATACTTTTACCACATCCGGGGCTTCCTTCAAAGATTATATTGTGAAACCCTGCTGCAGCTATGAGTGCGGCACGTTTTGCCACCTCCTGTCCTTTTACATCTATAAAATCTTCATCATACTCTTTGATATAGTAGTATTTCTCTCCGCTAATCTCATAATAAGGATAATCTATACCTGCCTCTTGAATATTTGGAGAACTCTCTTTCTGATTTTTAAGTATCTCTGCTGCTTCATTGAGATTCTTTACCCCGTAAAATGCCACATTTGGAATTTTTGAGAGTTTATCTAAAGATTCATAGGGCACAATCGCTTGAGAAATCAAACCTTGATTTGCAAGAGAGAGTATAAGAGGATAGAGCTGAATATTTTCTTTGACACTCCCATCAAGACCCAGCTCTCCAAAAACAAACCAATCGCTCAAATCAACATCATTACCGTTAAGAAGAATAAGAAGTGCCATACTCAAATCAAATTGTGAACCGGACTTGGCAAGTTCTGAAGGAGCCAATAAAAAAGTAATTCTTTTTGGAGGAAAAGAGTAGTCATTACTCAGCAGTGCTGACTTCACACGCTCTTTTGATTCTGTAATGGCTGTTGAGGCCATACCTACTATGGAGAAAGAGGGCAGACCTTTTGTCAGCGTTGACTCTACATCAACAACTTTAGCATCTACACCCTCATATGTCGCACAACGAACTGTTTTCATACTCTCTCCTCCAGGCTGTTTGGAGAAAATAATATCATAGAGTCCTAAAAGAAGAGAATAATATGTCAAATAGTCATATTATTTTTTCTGCTTTCTCTCTTTAAGCATACGCTTGTACTCTTTTTCAAACTTTTTACGTCGTGAATATGAAAGATGGTCAATAAAAAGAATCCCCTCAAGATGGTCCATCTCATGCTGTATAGCAATGGCAAGCAGGTCATCA
The DNA here is from genome assembly GCA_964499805.1 of uncultured Sulfurimonas sp. Classification (GTDB taxonomy): domain Bacteria; phylum Campylobacterota; class Campylobacteria; order Campylobacterales; family Sulfurimonadaceae; genus Sulfurimonas. The sequence continues at coordinate 11,641 of CAZCMR010000002.1, read as the reverse complement.
GCCTCAAGGCTCTTTGTATTGCCATGCCTGTCTTGATAGTTAAGTTTTATCTTCTCATAACGTGTTACATCTTCATAAAACTTAGGAACACTCAAGCACCCCTCTTGATAACTCGTCTCACCAGATTTATCTGTAATAACAGGATTAATAATTTCAAGAAGGTTCTCGGGAGGCTGTTCCCCCTCTTCGTTTGGCAAATTTAAAATCAATGCCCTAATAGGATAGTTCACCTGTATAGCTGCAAGACCGATACCGTTTGTCTCTATCATAAAAGGGTGCATTGCATCAAGAAGGTTGTGTAGCTTCTTATCAAAACTTTTCACCTCTTTTGATTTCTCTCTAAGTCGTTTATCTGGATATTCTACAATGGATAATTGCATATTTTCTACTTTCCTATTTTGCTCTTAGCGACACAGCATAATCTGTATTTTTATTCTCATACGCCTTTTCAATTCCATTCATCGCACTAACAACAATCTCTTCAACAGAGTGTTTTGTATCAATATCGGTAATACCTATAGATATTCGCAGTTGTATCTCTCTGTCGGCTAAGAAAAAGTTTGAATTGGAAACCAAATCACAGAGTCTTTCACTCGCTTTTTTTGCACTTGGAATATCCGTGTGTTTTAAAAGCATTGCAAAAACTCCATTTCCATAATGGGCAACAACATCACTTCTACGCGAAGTTTTCAGTAAAAGCCGTGCTATTGTACGGGTCATAAGTGTTAATGCTTTGTCATTTTTTACACTGACTTTAAGGGTTTTTGAAAGTTCAATCATAATTAAAGAGCTCGGATGAGAGAACTTCGATATAAGTTCAATCTCCTGCTCAATTTTTGTTAGGAGATAGCGTTTGTTGTAAACACCAAATTTGTTATCAAAAATTGTCTCATTTTCAACACTTTTAACTATCTTTGCTGTTTCATCATAAGAGTTCTTCATCTGAACACTTTGTGTTTTCAAGATAGAGTTCAGCTTAGAGACATCACCCTCTAAAATAGTAACTATGCCTATCGCTTCACTGATTTCAGGATCCTTACTCAACTCCTCTTTTCTTTTTTCAAGAATTTTTGTCATAAGGGACATATTTTTATAGAGGTTTGCTGTCGTATTAAGGATGTTCTTTATTGATGAGAAACCCTGTTTGAGGCTTTTTTCCAGTTCAATAGTTGTCTCTGTATCATTACTATCTTCAAGCTCAAGCATATCATGAATCTGCTTGCGTAAATTCTCACTTTTATCTTCTAAAAGTCTGTCAAAGTAAAGAGAGAAGTTATTTGGTGTAGGAGGGAGGTTGTCACTTATAAGTGCATTAAGTACCTCTTTTGCATATATCTCTATATCGCTTGAGACATTATTATCATCAAGAGCTTTTATGACAGGTACTTTTTGTGAATCATCACTAATATCATCAATGTTTCTTCGAGTTCTTCGTTTTAATGAACCTGCCATAGTAACTCCTTACTCTTTATCGTTTTTAACCAAAACTTCGTCAATCATTCCGTAATCTTTCGCTTCATAAGCACTCATGAAATTATCACGATCCGTATCTTTTTCCACAGTTTTAACACTTTGTCCTGTATTCTTAGCCAAAATACCATTGAGCTCTTTTTTCATACGGAGAATCTCTTCGGCCTGAATTGCAATATCAGTTGCTTGACCCTGTGCACCACCGAGAGGTTGATGAATCATAATACGAGCATGTGGCAGTGCATAACGCTTCCCTTTTTCTCCGGAACTCAAAAGAAATGCACCCATTGATGCAGCTTGTCCTATACAGATAGTCGCTACATTTGGACGAATATAATTCATCGTGTCAAAAATAGCCATTCCTGCCGTTACTACTCCACCGGGAGAGTTAATGTAGAAATAGATATCTTTTTCAGGATCTTCTGCTTCGAGAAATAAGAATTGCGCTACAATCGTAGAAGCAACCTGATCATTCACCTCTCCGCTTAACATTACAATTCTATCTTTTAAAAGACGTGAATAGATATCGTATGAGCGCTCACCGCGCCCAGTTTTTTCAACTACATAAGGGATATAACTCATAGTTTATGCTTCTATTTTTTCATTTAAAAGAGTTGTTAAAACTCTATCTTCAACCATTGACATTTGAATTGCAGGAAGGTATCCGGCATCTTTGTAGTGGTCATACGCTTTTTGAGGATCTTGTCCCATTTGCATTGCTTCAAAATAGATAGTCTGCATTACTTCTTGCTCCTCAACTTTTACACCCATATCTTGAGCTAAAGCATCAATAATAAAAGTTGCTTTTACACTTCTAACAGCATCATCACGGAATGTTTCACGAAGTTCTGTAAGTTTATCCGGATTTTCACGAAGCTCTTTAATCTCATCTTCACTCATCTCAGAAGCTTTTTTGTTCACTGCCATATCGATCTCTTGTTCAACAACAAATTCTGGAAGATCAAAATCAATCTTTTCCACCAATATCTCTAAAAGTTTTGGTTTTAACTCTTCGTTGTAAAGTTTTGCAAGCTTCTCTTGTTCAAGAGCTTTTTTCACTTCTGCTTTTAGTTTTTCAACCGTCGCGTCTTCATCACCTTGAAGTAGTTTTTTTGCTAATTCATCATCAACAACAACCTCATCTTTTACTTTAACACCGTTCACTTTTACTTTAAACATAGCATCTTTGCCGGCTAAAGCTTCACTTCCATAGTTTTCAGGAAAAGTTACATTGATCTCTACTTCTTCGTCTCTTTTTACACCAACAAGCTGATCTTCAAAACCTGGGATGAACTGTCCAGAACCAAGTGTAAGCTCAAAGTTCTCACCTTTTCCACCCTCAAAAGCTTCACCGTCAACAAAACCTTCAAAGTCGATAACAGCAGTATCACCCTCTTTCATTTTACGGTTGCGTTTAATATCAACCAAAGGAGCTTGACCTTCAGCAATCTCTTTGATTCTTGCATCTACTTCTTCATCCGTAACTTCCGGTTTTGTAAAATCAGGTACAAAAGATTTTACATCTCCCAAATCAATTTGTGGACGCATTGCTACTTTTACAGCAACTTCGATTTTATCATCACTTTTCTCAAATTTAGAAATAGTAGGCTCTCCGATTAAAGAATCATTCTCAATTCCCAATTCATCCAAACCTTTTGAAAGTACTTCACGAAGAGCTTCAGCTTCAGCATCTTCAACAAGTTTTTCACCATATTGCTTTTTGATTATTGCAACAGGAACTTTACCTTTACGAAAACCTTGAACATTTGCAGTTTTTGATAATTGTTTAGCAATTTTTTCAATGTTAGCATCTACTTCATCTCTTAAGATTGTAGCTTCTATCTCAGCATTCGCACCATTAATTTTATTTGATTTGATTTCCATCAATTTCCTTTATATTACATTCCATAGTATTAGCACTATAATTTTGGGCAATAATACCAAAAAAGTGCTTTTGTCTAGCTTTTACAAAGCTTCGGTCTAAAGTTTAAAATCAGTATCCATACAACTGCCAAATCAATCATGACATCGGCAAAATTAAATACGGCAAAATTAAACCCACAATGCCAATAGACCATATCTACCACACCGCCGTGAATAAAGCGGTCATAAATATTTGAAAATGCCCCACCGAGCAAAATACCCCCGGGCATCGCATAGCAGAGTTTTTGAAGATAAAAAAGATATCCCATCACTCCAAGCACCAAAACAAGCTGTATATATTTCAAATATTCTGCCAAGAAAGCAAACATCGAAAATGCGACACCCTTGTTATAGACCAAGATTAAATCTATACAATCTGTATAGTAACGGAATCCATCAACAAACAGAGACTTTATATTTTGATCTACAATAAAGATACCTGCCAGCGAAAAAAGCAGTATTGCACTTAAACGCAGTGACTTATTATGCATTAAGTGCTTTTTCAAAAAATGATATCAAATCATCCATAGAAGCATTCATTTTCTTTGCTTCCTTTCCCTCTATCAACAAACGCAGTTTGTTTTCTGTACCTGAGTATCGTACAAGGTGACGCATATTATTACTCTCTATCTCTGCCAGCTTTTCATTCAAACCTGCTATCTTTTCTAAAGGCTTTTTAACTTTTACCTTAATATTTGTTAGCTTTTGAGGGTAGAGTTTAAATGGACGTAACGCTTGGGAAGCACTTTTTTTAGTCTTAATCAAAAGAGCCAAAATCTGCAGTGCGCTTACAAGTCCATCTCCTGTTTTTGCAAAATCATTCACAATAATATGACCACTCTGCTCTCCTCCGAAATTAATCCCTTTTTCTCGCATCACTTCAAGAACATACTTATCACCAACATTAGAACGATACAGTTTAAGACCATTTTGTTTTACATAATCTTCAAGCCCCTGATTACTCATTACAGTAGCAACAATTCCATTACCCGTAAGTTTTCCTTCCTTGTGCATATAAACACCCAGTGCTCCAAGAAGATGATCACCATCGACTATCTCACCTTTCTCATCTACTACTACAATCCTGTCAGCATCTCCATCAAGTGCAATTCCAATATCTGCACGGTATTTCAGTACATTCTCACCCAACTCTTTTGGATGCAATGCGCCACAGTTTTCATTAATATTGTATCCGTTTGGAGTATTGTTTAGTACTACAATATCCGCACCAAGTTCTTCTAAAACTGTTGGGCCTACCTTATAAGCAGCACCGTTTGCAGTATCCAGCACGATTCTTACTCCATGCAATGAAAGATTCAGAGGAAAAGAGTTTTTAAGCTGAACAATATAGCGTCCTATCACATCATCAATACGTTTTGCTTTACCTATTGCAGTAGCAGTTACCTGCCCTTCAAGAATCGCTTCAGAATCATTTGCAATATCTTCAATTCTTTGTTCAATCTCTTCAGAGAGTTTGTTCCCGTCACCATCAAAGAATTTTATTCCGTTATCCTCAAAAGAGTTGTGAGAAGCACTGATCATAATACCGGCATCACAGCGCATATTTTCAGTAATAAACGCAATGGCAGGTGTAGGCATTGGTCCTATTTGGATTACATCATATCCTGTTGCAGTCAGTCCGGCTACAATTGCATTCTCAATCATATATCCGCTTATTCTTGTATCTTTACCCACAAGGATTCTATTATTTACTGAATTTTCTCTAAAATATATACCGGCCGCCATTGCAACGCGCATTGCTAAACCTGCAGTTAAAAATGAACCTGCTTCACCTCTCACACCATCTGTACCAAATAATTTCATAGTTTCACCCAAATTTTAAATTGTCATATTTTAACATAAATACATTTTAATTATCCATCTTTTGATGAAAAATTGATTTTTAGCTTGTCTTTAACTTAATTTTAATTATCTTTAAGCTATTATTGCGCACTTAAAATTCCAAAAAGGACTAAAATGGCAAATCACAAGTCATCAATTAAGAGAATTCGTCAAACAATCGTTCGTACAGAACGTAACCGTTTTTACAGAACTCGTCTTAAGAACATCGTAAAAGCAGTAAATACAGCAGTAGAAGCTGGAAACAAAGAAGAAGCACAAGCAGCATTTAAAATTGCTAACCAACAACTTCACAAATTCGTAAGCAAAGGTATTCTTAAAAAAGAAACTGCAGCTAGAAAAGTAAGCCGTCTACACAAATCTGTAAACGCAATATAAGGTCAGCTACTTATGTTAGCAGATAAACTTACACCGTTTATCAACCGCTACAATGAACTTAGCAATTTGCTAAGTTCACCTGATATCACTTCTGACATCAAACGGATGACAGACCTCTCCAAAGAACAATCTTCACTTTTACCAATCGTAGAAAAAGCAAAAGAGTATCATACACTTATTCAAGATATTGCAGATACAAAAGAGATGCTTAGCGATTCTGAAATGGGAGAAATGGCAAAAGAGGAGCTCAAAGAACTTGAGCCTCAAAAGCCTCTTATTGAAGAAGAGATAAAGATGCTTCTACTTCCTAAAGATCCTAATGATGATAGAAATATCATTGTAGAGCTTCGTGCCGGTGCAGGTGGAGATGAAGCAGCTATTTTTGTAGGTGACCTATTTGACGCCTATACAAGATATGCAGATCTAAGAGGCTGGAAAATCGAAATCATCTCTACTTCCCCGTCTGAAGCAGGTGGATACAAAGAGGTAACAGCTCTTATCAAAGGTGAACAGGTTTATAGCAGGTTGAAATATGAAGGTGGAACACACCGTGTACAACGTGTTCCGGCAACAGAGTCTCAAGGACGTGTGCATACTTCAGCTATTACAGTTGCAGTTATGCCTGAAGTTGATGATGTTGAAATTGAGATTAATGATAATGATCTAAAAATTGATGTTATGCGTTCATCCGGATGTGGAGGGCAGTCTGTAAATACAACTGACTCAGCTGTTCGGATTACCCATCTTCCGACGGGTCTTGTTGTAACCAACCAAGATCAAAAGTCACAACATAAAAATAGAGAAAAAGCGATGAAAGTACTCAAAGCCAGACTCTATGACCTACAGATGCAGGAGCAACAATCAGAAAATGCAGCAGAACGTGCTGCTCAGGTTGGAACAGGAGATAGAAGTGGGCGCATTAGAACCTACAACTATCCTCAAAACCGTATTAGCGACCATAGGATCAATTTAACACTTTACCGTTTAAATGAGATTATGAGCGGTGGATTAATGGATGAGATCATTGAACCTCTTATCGCTGACCATCAAGCTAAAATAGTTGAAGCAGCAGGCTTATAAAGCCTCTGCTCAATCCTCCCACACGGTTTCAAAAGTTTTTTTCACTCTTCCTGTAAACGTAATCGTTTTTTCATTGACTCCAAGGTATAGCGTATCTCCGCTTGTCGGATAAACCTCTATACTGTTTGTAACTTTTCCCTCTTTGTAAGCTCTGTAAAAACAGGCAGACATTCCCGTACCGCATGCTAATGTTTCTGCTTCAACACCGCGTTCATAGGTTCTTACTCTGAGATTTCCCTCTTCTATATGCATAACATTTACATTTGCATTATATACATAACGAAGCTCTCTTGCTTCCTCTTCATCAAACTCTTCAATATTCTTTGTATATCGTACCAGGTGAGGCACACCGGTATTGATCAGCCACCAGTTATGCCCGTTAAACTCTATCTTCTCATCAATAACTACAGGAGGTGTAAGTTCACTCTCTACCATAGCACTTTTTGGGGTGTTCTCTTCAACTCTAGCACCGATAATACCTGCACCCGTTAAGAACTTCATCTCTTTTGGAGCGATACTGTTATTGTAAGCATAATGGGCACAAGCACGGCTTCCGTTGCCGCACATATCAGCATGTGAGCCATCAGAATTATAGAACTGCCACTCAAAATCATACTCACCGGCTTTTTTTTCATTTGGCAGTAAAACAATGAGTCCGTCTGCCCCTATCCCATCTTGACGATGACAAAGTATTTTAGCCAACTCTGTTCTATCAACTTTACTATCAGAGTGAAAAATCACAAAATCATTACCGTTTGCACTATATTTTGCTATATTCATAAGTATATCTCCTTGATTTTCTCTACAAAAGACTCTACCTCATTTTGGAGATGCTTTAAGTTCTTAGAGTTATCAATTACCCAGGTAGCCCTCTCTCTTTTTTCATCAATTGGCAACTGTGTCGCTATTCGTTTCAAAGACTCTTCTTCACTGTAACCATTGCGTTTCATGAAACGCTCCAATTGTATCTCTTTTGGAGTATAAACTACAACACTATCTTTTATATCATAATTGCTGTTTTCAAAAAAAAGTGGAATATCTATAAGGTAAGGAAATTTAAAACTATCTTGTTTCTCACTGCGTTTTTCTATTTCAGCTTTTATTTTAGGATGTAGATACTCTTCTAGAGTTTTTTTTGCCTTGGGATGAGAAAAAATATACTCTCCCAACTTTGGACGATTTACTTTTGAGCCATTACTAAGAAATTCATCACCAAAAGTTTGTGCAACCCAAGAGGCCGATGCATCTAGAATTTCATGTGAAATCGTATCCGCATCAATAACACGCATACCGTTAAGAGCCAGCAAAGAGGCAACTGTACTTTTACCTGTGGCAATACTCCCGGTTAAAGCTATAGCGTATTTGTACGCCATTAGTTTTTAATAACGCCCAAGTACTCTTTTTTGATGTAATTCCCCATAGCAAACGCAGCAGGGTGTACATCAGAGTTATAATACTCAAGTCCATCAAGTAAATCTGCACGATTCAGTATAATATCTGCAGTCGGATGGTACTCTTTTGAAGCTAAAAGTGCCGTTGTACAGTTTCCAAGGTTATACGGCATTACTATTTTTGCATATTTACCTAAAATTTGCATAATATTTTTGTTTGCTTCAATATCATCTAAATCAGGATGTCTTACTACAACCAAACCCTCTTCTGTTAACACACGATTAATATGTGCCAGTACCGCCGCATCATTCTCTAGTTCAGAGATAACTACATCATAAGCATCATCTTTTGCCTCACGAAGCAGATTTATCTCAGCAGAGATAACATCACAGCTAATATCTTCCATATATTTTTGTACTTCAGCAACCAGTCCTGCTGCGTTTGAGCTGATTATAAGAACATTTTTTGGCTCTTTATGTGTACAGAGTGGAACATGTACCATCATCTCATTGTAGATAAATTCTTTCATTTCATAGTTTCCTCTATATTTATTGGAAGTGATTTTAGCATATTAGGATTAATTTTACTTAATAAAGATATAATTACGAAAACTTTAAAGGTATATAATGGATTTTAATAAAATCAGAAAATTTTGTAGAGTCTTTCGTATCATTCTTGGTATTGCATTAATTGCTGCTGGTGTTATTACTGGTATTATTTGGTTCTATTTAGGAATAATCCCTCTTATCGCAGGAATTACAAACTTCTGCCCACTCTGCATTATCACAAAAAAATGTGATCTACCTCAAAATCAGGAATAATCATGAGTCAAATTTCTTATAAAGATGCCGGTGTAGATATAGATGCGGGAAATAGTTTTGTAGAAAATATAAAGCCTCTAGTAAAAGCAACGAAAGTCCCTGGTGTACTTGGTGGTATCGGCTCTTTTGCCGGTGCCTTCGAACTTCCAAAAGGATTTAACGAACCTGTTATGCTTGCTGCGACTGATGGAGTAGGTACAAAACTCAAACTGGCAATTGACAGTGGTATTCACAACACTGTTGGTATTGACTTGGTTGCAATGTGTGTCAACGACCTTATTTGTAACTTTGGAACACCAAGCTTCTTTCTTGATTACTATGCAACAGGGAAACTTGATGTCAATGTAGCTACAAATGTTGTAGCAGGAATCGCTGAGGGGTGTAAACGCAGTGAGTGTGCACTTATTGGTGGAGAGACTGCTGAGATGCCGGGAATGTACTCTGAGGATGATTATGATCTTGCAGGTTTTGCTGTCGGTGTTGCTGAAAAATCAGAAATGGATAGAGTAAGTTTGGTTCGTGCTGGACATAAACTTATAGCCCTTCCAAGTTCAGGTTTACATTCAAACGGCTTTTCACTTGCACGTAAAGTACTGTTTGAAAAAATGGGTATGAAATTTGAAGAAGATTTTAATGGAAAACCTCTTATCGAAACACTTTTAACACCTACAAATATCTATGTAAAAACTTTTAAAGAGTTAAAAAACGAGATAGTGGCAATGGCACACATCACAGGTGGTGGTATTGTTGAAAACCTTCCTCGTGTTCTTCCTGAAAACTTAATGGCAGAGGTACAAAAAGATGCTATTAAAGTACTTCCTATCTTTGAACTGATGAGTAAGCATATAGATCGTGATGAAATGTTCAGAGCTTTTAATATGGGTGTTGGAATGATACTCGTTGTCGAAGAGTCAAATGTAGAGAAAGTTCTTGCTACTGCAAAAGATTCTTACCTTATCGGTGAGATAAAAGAGGGTACACGCCAAGCACAAATGGTATAGTCTCACATATACAACTTCCAAAGGTCCAGACCAATACTCTGGGCCAATCAAAACCCTACACTGTCAATCTACAATAGAGTAAATTACACACATAAGCAGAAAAATGAAATTTAAAAAAGCATTTTATGAAGAGTAAAAAATGCCGCCAAAAGGCGACATGAAAGAAAATTACTTAGAAGTTAAAGTTAACCTGAGCACTAACAGCTGATTGAGAGTGTTTTGTTTCAATTGTAGATGCACCACCTGCTGTTTGAACATCAAATTTCGCAGAAGACTCTGGAGAATATACATATGCTAAATCAAATGAAGTTTGCTCTGAAATCGTATAACTACCACCAACAGTAATGTGTGATTCAACAATTGCAGGGAAACCAACAAGATTAAACATATTAATCTGTGTACCTGCTAATCCTGCATCCTGAATTGGATTTTCTGCATAATTATAACCTAAACGAGCAGCCCAGTTTGCTTGAGTATATTCATAACCTATAGCATATACACTTTGGTTGTCCCAGTTAAAATCCTCATAACCTTTAGCATCTTCCCATTTAATTTGTTTATAATCAAATCCAACCTTATTATTACCAAATGCATAAGCAATACCTACTCCAATAGTAGCAGGAGTTGATAGTTCTTCAACAGTTTGACCTTTATATTTCATATCAATCTGCCCTACATATGTAGCACCGATAGTAAAATTAGAAATTTCATATGCAACACCTACGTTATAACCAAATTTCAAATCTTGACCAACACCAGCGCCGTAATGCTCTGGAGTACCATCTTGATCCATATCTGCATTGAAATCCATATCTAATGAACCATATTGAAGAATAGGAGTTACGGCAATACTAAAATTATTTATCTTATATGCTAAAGGAACACCAAATTGCATCAACTGAAGATTTGTTACCATTTGCATTGTTCCAGGATTTGTAGAATCTTGGTAATCAACACCCATACCCGCAGTTCCCCACATGCCAACACCAATATAAAAATTATCAGTAATTTTACTAGCAACTGCTACGGTAGGAATTACATTTGTATCAGCATCACTATCATCAGATCTTTGACCAGCAGAACCTCCATCAGTACTTACATCCGGCATAAATAAAGTACCACCAAAAGATATTTCAGTATCCTTCACATTAGTAATTAATGCCGGATTTGACAATGTTGATTCAGCACCATGATTAAATGCTATACCTACACCACCCATACCAGCCGCTTTAGCGCCTGTTGAAATCATATTAGAACCATTTGTCGCAAATGCTGAAGTAGCACCTAAAGCTAAAGCAGCTACAACTGCTAATTTAATTGTTTTTTTCATTTTCTCTCCTCAGAGTAATATCAAAATTTTGAGATAGCAAAAGCTATTTCGACTGCTTGTATTATATGTGATAAAAAATTAATAAAATCTTAATCTAATAAGTTTAAAAATTAAAAAAACTTATATTTAATATGAAAAAAGGGACTATTATTACAATATCAATAGTTTATTATTTGTATATCTAATTAAAGTATCAAATAAGCTACATATATAAATAAAACTAATATATATTAAATAAAAAAGAGATATTATAGAAATTAAAAGAAATGTGATAAAAAAATAATATTGTGCATATTTGTAACATATCTATCATAAATGTATTACAAAAGTGTTACAAGATTTATATATAATGTAAAGTTTATAAGTAAAGTTAAAATAAAAAAGAG
>CAZCMR010000001.1:17859-104224 GCA_964499805.1 uncultured Sulfurimonas sp. | reverse complement strand
GTGAAGAGGATGTCACCTTTTGTGCTAGTCTCTTTTTGGTGGTTGATGAAGAGAGTGACCTCTCCATCCACTTTTGCACCTGCCATTTTATGGACTGTTTTTGACTCTATCTCAAGCTGTACAAGTGATGGATAAGCAGGAACTATGCTGTGCCCGAACTCTTGTGCAAATGCTTCACCGTCACTGTTTCCACCAAGATGTGAAGCAGCACGAGAACCGGTAGCTACCACAACAGCATCATACTTTTTCATAAAATCCTTGATGGTATTTACTTTTGCATTATAGTGGAAGATAACTCCAAGATTTTTGGCGTACTCTTCGAAAAGTTTGGCGACACTTTTTGCTTCATTGCTTAGTGGATAGGCTCTACCGTCCTCTTTTACATCCAGAAGCAGTCCCATTGCGTTTACAAATTTTTGAAACTCAAAAAATCCGAACTCTTTGATGGCACTCTCGACAAATGAAGGATTTTCACCGAAGTAGTCTTGGCTTGAGAGATTTTTGTTTGTGATGTTACAGCGACCGTTTCCAGAGACAAGTATCTTCTTGGCGAGCTTGGCATTTTGCTCAAAGAGCGTGACCTTAGCGCCTTTTTTTGCAAGGAGTATGGCACAAAAAAGACCGCTTGCTCCACCGCCTACGACTGCAACGCTCTTCATTAGAGATAGACCACTTTTGCACCGAAACCACCCATGTGCTGTGGTGCATCTTCAAACTTTTTCACTCTCGGGTGTGTTTTTAGAAACTCTTTGACGGCATAAGAGAGCTTGCCGGTACCGATACCGTGATAGACTATCACTTCATCCCAGCCGTTGATAAGCGCATCATTTAAGAACTTGTCCAAGACCTCACACGCTTCATCTGCACGCATACCGTGCAGATCACACTTCAGACCTGCTTTTTTCTCTACATTGAGATTGAGGTTTGTTCTTGGTTTTACTTTGACTATCTTTGTCGGTTTGAGGTATTTTGTCTTGACACGTATCTTCATGCCGTTGACCTCCAAGATAGCTTCGTTCTTTCCTTTCATCGCTACGATGACACCGCTTTGCGTATGGTACTTGACTTCATCACCGACCTTGAACTCTATCTCTCTTACACTTTGCTCTTTTTGTTCTTGCGGTAAGCGTTGTTTTGCTTTGTTCATAGCTCTGTGGATGGCTTGTGTATCACCTTCTCTAGCTGCTTTTTTCGCTTGAGAGATGGCACTCTCATAGGATGCCTTGAGTTCTGCTTTTTGTTTTTGCAGTTCAAGGTGCAGAGCTTCTCTCTGCTCTTTGAGTTCGCGTTCTTTTTTCTCGAGCTCTTGGAGCTTTTCATCTGCTTTTTGGTGTTTTTGTTTGAGCTCTCTCTCAAGTTGTGAGCCACGCTCTATGAGCATACTGAGTTTTTCAGAGTTGTCTCCGTAGACACTTTTTGCCTCTTGTACAAGTTTGTGTGAGATACCGTAACGGCTTGCAGTCTCAAAAGCATAACTTTTACCGATGATACCCTGCATAAATTCATAGGTCGGTTTTCGTGCCTCTTCATCATAGATGGCAGCCATCAGCTCCACATCATCACGGTCAGCCATCAATGCGGCAAGACGTTTGTGGTGGGTGGTGACGACTATCTTCTGTCCTCTTCGGATCAGGTCATCGAGTATCACCTTAAAGAGTGCGGCCGCTTCATCAGAGTCTGTTCCGAGTTCTATCTCATCTATCCCGATAAGAGCAGATTTGTACTCAAATATACGGGAGAACTGCTGCATACGTCCTGCAAATGTTGAGATGTCATTTTTGACATTTTGCGGATCGTCAATGATAGCTTCGATAGCTTTGAAGTTCCCGATGTGGGACTTCGTCTCGTTGAGCTTCATCGGAATGATGTATTTCGCCATAAACGCAGAGGCCAAGATGGACTTGAGCAGCATCGTTTTACCACCTGCGTTTACCCCTGTTATCATTAGAATGTTTTTAGAGAAGTCCACATTGATAGGCTTTGCTTTGTGCAGGGCAGGGTGGATGAAGTCTTTGAGCACTATCTTGGAATCTTTTTTACTTTTGATAAGCTGTAGATTTTTACTCTTTGCAAAGAGTACACGTGCCTGATAGTTGTCAAACTTCGTAAACTCTTTGTCTATGAACTTGATAAAAGGCTGCAGTTCATAGAGCTTGGTAGAGAACTCTTTTGTGTAGGCATAGAAGATAGCCTCTCTCTCCTGTTGGATGAAGCGTATCTTCTCTTTTGATTTTAAGATACTGTCAGGTGCAACATAGAAAAATCCACCGGTACTTCTTCCAAGCACCGCACCTTTTAGTACATGGTTAAATCCACCGCGTACAAGCAGACACTCTTCGTTGTTTATGAAGTGGATCTGTGTATCGACAAGATAACCTGCAAGTTTTGAGCTTGACATAAGACGTTTGAGTGAAGATGAGATGTTGTTTTTATGCTCTTTTATACGTTCTGAGAGTCCAAAAAGATTCTCATCGAGGTTTTCTTCAAACTTTCCGTCATGCGTGAAGTACTTCTCTATCTCCAAGAACTTTTCAGGGATGATGAACTTCTCCATCCATTCGCCTATGAGCCCCTCAAGTTCACGTTTTTTAAAGTAGCGGAAGTATCGTACGATCTTTACTATCTCAAATATCTGCTCAAAGCCGAGTACACCGTGTTTTTTCAGGTGTCCGTGTATCTCAAAAAAGTCTGCAACTTTTGGAGGCGCTTTAAACTCAAGCTTGTCGAGCTCTTTGATGTACTTGAAGTGGAGTTCTTGATCTCCTTCGATGTAGAGCGAGTGCTCACGGGAGAAAAATGTACTAAACTGGCTTATGTGCTCTGCCAAATCGAGTTGGTCTATGAGCTTGTCTATTTTTGTTCTTTTGTTATTCACAGTCTGCTGCACTAATCATCTCTGCATAATGGGGAGTGTTCTCTTTACCTATAAAAGTGTATGTTCCGACACTTAGGGAGTAGGTAGAGGAGTTTACTTCTCTTTGCTTACACTTGATGGTTTTTCCTTGATTGTATTTTGTGATGACAGAGAGTATTTTTTCGCTCTGTTCTTGTTGGTAGGTGTTGTAGGCTATAGCGCTGTAAATGACGAGAAACAAAATACCTGTGATAGATATTCTGTGCATCTTTGTAAGTTCTGTAAAGTAGTGCATCGCATAAAACAGTGCAACTAAAAGAACAAAAGATACGAGGTACGCCACTACGCGATCCCTCTTATCTGGTAGGTGATGTCACCTGCACCAAATCCGATGATAAGACCTTTGTCCAGTGTCTCAAGATCTTTGTTGTCTTTTATGACTGTTATGGTGTTGTTTGCACGTGATATTTTATCTGCCATTGTGAGATTGTACTCTTTAAAACGCTCTTTGAAGTCTATCTCTCTTGGTGCTTCTCCTGCTGACCATACAGGGAGGATGATAAGCTCTGCTGCACCGTCAAAGCACTTCGTGAACTCATCGAGATTATCAATTGTGCGTGAGTATTTGTGCGGCTGCCAGATGGCAGTTATCTTGTCAAAGCCTTTAAGCTGTGCATACTCTTTTACAGACTCGAATGTTGCTTTTATCTCTGTAGGATGGTGTCCGTAGTCATCGATGATAACACTGTCATTCTCAAAACCTACAATATCGAAACGTTTTTTGATTCCTTTAAATGTCAGAAGGTTTTTGCGTATATCTTCGATATCCATCGATTCATTTGCCGCTAAGATTGCAAGTGCCGCATCCAGAGCGATGTGCTTTCCAAATCCCCAAACATCAAAAGTTCCAAAATCTTTAAAAGTGAAACGTGTGTGCGGTTCATTGTTGATAAGTACAAATTCGATATCTTTGATATCTTTGCTTGGATAGAGCCATTTTGCATCTACTTCATCTACAAGTGTAGCAAGAAAAGGATCCTCTGCGTTTAGGACTTTGAGTGGAGCGAGATTGATAAATGTTTTGTATGTTTCGTAAAATCTTTCGTAGTTGTAGTCGTAGTACTCCATGTGCTCTGGTTCTGCGTTTATGACGATAGAGCAGTAGGGGTTAGAGTTTACAAAACTGCCGTCACTCTCATCTGCTTCAAAGAGCAGTACATCGCTTGAAGCGTCATAGCGTACGTTTGAACCAAATGCTTTGGACTCTGCTCCGATGATCGCAGAACCCTCCATGATAGAGGCTAAAATCGCGCTTGTTGTACTCTTTCCATGTGCACCTGCAACGGCATAGACCTTCTTGTCATCAAGAATTTTCAGCAGTGCTTCACGACGTGCTAAAACTTCGATACCTTTTGCCTTGGCTGCAACGACTTCTGGATTTTCTGGGCTGATAATAGCAGAGTGAACAACAAGATCTTGGTCAGTGATGGCATCTGCGGAGTGAGGTACAGTAATACTGATGCCCATCTCTCGCAGTTTTTTTGTTATAAGAGTATCTTTGATGTCAGAACCGCTTACTTCATGCCCTTTGAAGTGCATATACTGTGCTAGTCCTGAGATACCTATGCCACCAATTCCAATAAAATGTATTTTCATGCTACTCCCCTTTATCTTGGGTATTGTCTAGCAACTCTTGTGCCTCTTTTTTAAATTCACTTATGTAAAATGTGCCCATTTTTTGTGTTGCTTCGATATCTGCAATCTTCTCTAAAAAATCGTCAAAAGGGAGCTTTTCTGAAGCTGCTATCCAGTGAAGTTTCACTGCGTTTGAGAACTTTTTGTCATTGCTTAAACCGCTGAGAACTTCAAAGAGTGCTGCTGCATCATTGAGCTCACCTGCCGAGTAGTGTTCGATTGCATACTCATAGAGTGCACGGAGTGTTGCAAAGTCTTGAACTTCGTTCATATCCATAACACGGTGTGCTTCGAGAGTATCAGTGAGCTTTTCAAGTGCCAAATCAAGGATGTTGGCATAAAACCCTTGCAGAGCACTCTCATCAAAAGTGTCATGTGCCTCTTGTTCGAGTACATAAAGTGCTGCTATATCACTATCTTGTTGGGCTTTGAGTACTTTCTCTTTTAACGCTTTAATTTTGCTCATTCATACATTCCTTAATTCTTAATAGTGCATCTTCTGTCTTTTTGGGGTCCTCTACGAGTGCTATTCGGATGAAACCGATGCCCGGATTTTTACCTTTTGCATCTTCTCGTGCGAGAAATTCACCCGGAAGGACTTTTACATTGTAGTTTTTATAGAGACGTTTGGTAAACGCAAGAGCATCTCCGACCTTTATCCAGAGGTAAAAAGTCGCCTCGGGTACTTCTGTGCCGAGTATTTTCTTCGCTACTTCAAAGTTTGCTTTATATATCTCTCTTGAGGCAGCTACATGTGCTTCATCGCTCCATGCCTCTGCTGCTGCATATTGTAGTGGAAGAGGAGAAGCACAACCGATATAGGTTCTGTACTTCATATACTCTTTGAGTATAGTCGCATCACCTGCGATGAAACCTGAACGCAGTCCCGGTGCGGAAGAGCGTTTTGAGATAGAGTTGATGATTAAAGTATTTTTAAAATCATCATTTCCTACAAGTTTTGCCGCTTCAAGCAGAGATGGAGTAGGTTTGTCAGTATAGATTTCACTGTAGCACTCATCATTAAGCAGAACAAAATCATACTTGATTGCAAGCTTTACCCATTCTGCAAGTTCTTCAAGCGTAAGAACGCCAGTAGTAGGGTTATTTGGAAAGTTTAGAATTACAAGATCACACTCTTTGAGCTCATTTTCATTCATCTGCGGTTTAAAGTTGTTCGCTGCGTTTAGGTTGAGATGGATGACTTTTGAACGTGTAGCGATGGCTGCACCTTCGTATATCTGATAGAAAGGGTTGGTGTATGCCATGACCGGATCTTGTTTGTCAAAAAGTAAAAACTGTGGAAAGTTAAAGAGCACTTCACGTGTACCAAATGTCGGAATGATTTGTGCATCATCAAGAGTAACATTGAATCTTTTGGCAACAAAACTGCACTGTGCTTCTCTTAGGATAGCTTCGCCTGTTGTTTTTGGGTACTTTTTTAAAAGCTCTGCATTGTCTGCCAGTGCTTTTTGTATAAAATCAGGTGTCTCGAACTGTGGCTCTCCAATCGTGAGTACAGATGGAAAATAGCCCTTGTTTGGTGTGATACCTTCTAAAAGTTTTGTGAGTTTTTCAAATGGATATGGTTCAAAGTGCATAGATGAGTTTCGCCTTAAAAATTTAACGCAATTATATCTAAAAATATTGTACAATAAGTAACATAAAGCATTTGGAGGAAAAATGAAAATATTATTAATAGTGGTGTCTAGCTTATTTATTTTGGGATGTTCTCAGGAGAAACAAGAGAAGCAAAAGAGTGAACAAAATGTTCAAAAGCAGGTTGTTCAACAAGTTAAAGAGCAAAAAGTTGTTTCAGAGGCCGTAAAAGCACCTGAACAAAAAGAGAAGAAGAGAGAAGATGAAGTTGCGAAAACGCCTGTGGTTGAGGTAGCAAAAGTAAAAACTGAAGTGGTTGCAAAAGAGGTGGCAGTCATTGAGAAAGCAGAGGTTGACGGTGCGAAGATTTTTGTGAAATGTGCGGGTTGTCATGGTAAAAACGGTGAGAAAAAAGCGCTTGGAAAATCACAAGTGATAGAGGGCTGGGATGAGACAAAAGTTGCCAATGCAATTCATGGATACAAAGACGGAAGCTATGGCGGAGCAATGAAGGCCCTAATGAAAGGTCAGGTTTCAAACTTAAGTGATGACGAGGTAAACGCAGTTGCAAAATATATCTCAAAACTTTAATACAAAATTTAAGCTAAATCGCTACAATTTTGCAAATTAATACGCAAGAGAAAGAATGAAATTAATAGTAAACGGACATGAAAAAGAGTTCCAAGACAATACAACCCTTTTAGAAGTATTAGAAAAACTGAATCTAACAGGGAAGGTGATGGCTGCGGCTGTCAATATGGATATAATCAAGCAGGACAGCTGGGGTAGCTGCGTTTTAAAAGATGGTGATAAACTAGAACTGCTTGACTTTGTCGGTGGCGGTTGAATTTAACTCAATTGTAACCACACACACAGCATACTCTCCATCATGTGTGATAGAGAGTGCTGCGTTTAGAATGTTAAATCTCTCTACAACTTTTTTGGAGAGTGCTAGACGGGGAGCACCCTGTTTTGTTTTATAGATTTTTATATCTTTAAAAGAACACTCTGCACCTATCCCTGTTCCAACAGCTTTTGAAAATGCCTCTTTTGCAGCCCAGAAACCCGCTGCTGTTTTATAAGACTTTACAAGTGTGATCTCCTCTTCACAAAGAAATTTTTGCAGTCCTTTTTCTTGAAATCGCTCCATCAGCTTCTGCATACGAGCTGTTTTTATGATATCTATGCCTATCATACTTAGTGGTGCACCGATACAACTTTAGAAGAGTCATCATAAAAATGAAGCTCTTTAAAGATTGCAGAGACGGCTCCTCCATCACTGTAACGGTCTATGTAAACACCTGCTTTGAAGTAGTTTTGCACATCTTCCCAGTAGGTGACGTTGATAGTGGTTTTGAGCTTATGGTCGATGAGAATATCCATGATATTGTTTTTGATATGGACTTCGGCACTAAAAAAATCTGTAGGACGAGCACCTAAATCTCTGTACTCATAAATCTTTGGAGTATCCGGGTCACTTACGATAATAATCGCCCAAATATGATCATAAATACCATCCCTGTCTCTTATCCAAAAGAGTCTCAAAAGAGGGTAGTTGTAGGTATCGCTTGTTCCGTGAACCTGCATCCATGTATAGGAGGTTATTCCTGCTTTAGGTTTTAAGCATTTAAGCGTACCAACCCAAAAATGCCCCTCCGTATCAGCAGTACTCCAGCCATTTGGTCCTTCGCGTAACTCTGAGCGTACTTTGGCACTATCGGCTGCTTTATCAATTACAAAATGTAAATTTTCGTCTTTGTCTACATAAAATTGTGGAAATTTTTTGTCGGCAAAGTCGCCATAATTTACAACATCATCATAACGAATCTGCAGCTTGCTTTGGTCAAGTACAGGTTGAAACTGCGTATAGTCATAAGGTACAAAACTTCTGTTGTCTTCATAGAGAGGTATCTCATCATATACTAAATCAGGATCAAGAGTATCTGCAGGTTTTCTAATGTTACACCCACTAAAGAGGATTAAAAAAAGTAACGCTAATAGAGAAAACTTCATCTTTTTGCCTTTACGATATTTGAGTTTAAGTCAGGTGGTGCCCAAGAAGCATCCTTTGGTGTGATAAAGACTCTACCCCATTTATGCTTTGTTTTGTCGACATTATACACTACATTTGTAATGAGATTGTCATGGCTGCTACCGCCATGGAAGTTGATATCTACTTCTGTATAAAGATTGTTGATTTTGTTGTATGCACTTGCCCACTGAAAGACAATATGGCGAATATGCTTGACTGAGACATCATTAAGAGTAATATGAAAGCTTTTGTTCAAACGCAGGTATCCGTTTCCTTTTTTACCTTTGTTTATGGCTCCCTCAATTGTGATATGTTTACCATCGCAGTAGTAACAGCGCTCAAAAACAAGAGGATTTGAACCACTGTTTTTGATGGTGATATTCTCCAAGTGAATATATGAAGCATATCGAAGATGCAGTGTGTCTATCATCAGATCTTTTCGTGAGTTTTTATAAATATAGTTGTATTTTTTACTTTTGTAGACAGAGTCAAAAGTAATGTTTTGTAAAGTTACATCTGTAACGGGAGATATTTCATAGATAGAAGCTCCTTTGTCTATAAGACTCTTTACACGAAAGCTGGTGGTAAGAACAGGATTTTGAAATTTTGCCACTTCAATTATCTCTGAGCGGAGTGTCGGGTACTTTTTGTACCATTTTTGTGAACCTAAAATATTGTGAACATAGTTGTAGTCATTTTTTTGCTCGATCAAAAGCAGTGTTTTTGGCTTTATATCAAATTTCGTAGTGATTTTTGTGTGAATATGACCGTACATTGACTCAGCTGTTTTTCCAATATACCTGCTGCGTTTACCGGAGATGCTCATGACACTTTTGTACTCTCCTGTAAGGTGTGAGAGAAGGGTAGTGTTATCTCCTTTTAGAGTAATATGACTGCGTTTGATAACAAGCGGTTCATAAATATCCAAAGTCCCTTTGGGAAGCAAAATGGTTGTATAGTCTGCAACTGAGGCAATAAGCGCATTTAAGGCTTTTGCATCATCTTTGTTGTCATCTGTCTGAGCATTAAAGAGAATGCTTCTTGATGGTTCATATTTGGCTGTAAATATCTCTGTTTGAGGTATCTTAAAAATACCTGTATAGATGGTCAATATAAAAAAGATGAAAAGGACTATGTAAAAATACATACGCAGAGGAGCATAGTAGTGAAAAAATGGGTATTTGATAAAGTCTGCATCACTGTGTGCATTTTGCTCCTCTCCTGATTTTGACCATTTTTGGTCGGAGAGGTGAAAGTATGATTTTATCTTTATATATGCGCCCATCCATTGGGAGTATAGCATGATAGGCAGTGTCAGCATAGAAACACGATGTCCAAAATAGACAAAAACAGACATCTGAAAAAGCCGTACAAGTATAATCCATGAAAAATAGAGAGGCAGGTAGACGATATGAACAAAGATGCCTAAAAAGAGAGCTGCAGTTACTCCCACAAGAGAGGTCCACATCAGTACAATCTGATCTATAAGCAGATAACGGATAAAGAGGGGCTGATTTTTCAGGGCTCTTGCACGCTTGTTGTTACGAAGCGTGTTACCATACCAGCGGTAGGGTAGAAAACGACTGATTTTGAGAAACTGTGTATCACGGCTCTCAAGTGGATAGACAAGTACATCGGGAAGATAGAGCATATTGTAGTTATGTTTCATGAGAATATACCAGGAACTTTTATCATCACCCATTAAAAAACGAAATTTTCCATATGATGGATCGACAATGATATCATGCTCAATGGTAGAGATAAACTCCTCTGTAATAACAGCAGAAGTACGAAAAACAGAGAAGCGTCCGGTGAGGGTCATAACTCTTTTTGAGAGTGCCTGTGATTGAAAAAGAACATGACGTTGTGCAAATTTGAGGTTAAACCACTCTTTGTACCAGCTGGATTTTGAGTTTATGTAGGCGACTTCATTTGTTGTGACAGCTCCAAGATTTTTGTCAATCATAAAAAACGGAAGTGTTTTTTTTAGGGAGTTTAGAGGTATGTATGTGTCACCATCCATAAAAACCGTAACAGTATCGTCATAGTTGTTCTTGTGTGTATCTTTTGCTACTACACGCAGCATATGACCCATAGCTACACGTTTACCATTTGATTGGCGTTGCAGAACAAGAGAGATAGAGTCGGTTGAGGGGTGAGCATCATACACATTTCTTATTACACTATCTTCCTGCGGTGTTCCTGTGGCAACGACAATGGTCGTTTTGCATTTGAGCTGATTGAGCTCACTAAAGAGTGCTTGAAAAACCTCTGTTGTTACCCAAGCGTCCTCTTTATAGGAGGGAATTATGATGTAGAGATGTTCAGGGTAGCGTTTGTTTTTTGGCAGCTTTTCGATCTCTTTGAGGTACTCAGGATAACGTTTTTTTGCATAAATATAGGCTCGAACATAATTAAGCAACATCAGTGAATATCTCCAACTACCGATAAACGCAGCACCTACTATGATACTTTTATGGACATAATGCATATATGGAAGAGAGATATAAAGTAGAAGCATTGAGAGAGAGAAGTAGACTATTGTCGGTTTTATCAGTGAGTTGTAGGCACTCTCTTTTCCAAATCGTCTCATAATAACTGTATCGCTAGAGTAAAATCAAATTTTGCGGCAGAATTTGTATGATTTTTTCTGCAGATTTTGAACTGTT
The DNA here is from genome assembly GCA_964499805.1 of uncultured Sulfurimonas sp. Taxonomy (GTDB): domain Bacteria; phylum Campylobacterota; class Campylobacteria; order Campylobacterales; family Sulfurimonadaceae; genus Sulfurimonas. The sequence continues at coordinate 93,378 of CAZCMR010000001.1, read as the reverse complement.
GAGAAAATAGACTTTAAGGTACTCATTGAGATGAAAATGTACATTTGGATTATCAAACGCAATACGGATAGGGATCTCATTTTGTGAAATTTCCACTGTATTTGTTGTGCTTCCTTCTGTTATAGAGTAACCAATACCGATAATATGAGCATTGAAAAACTTATTGAGACGTTTTGAATAGACTAGACAAGGTTCTCCAAGATGAATATTGTCTATTTTAGATGAGAGTAGTTTTGTAAGTATATAGGGTTGTTGTTTTGTCTCAAGCGTGAGTACATTGTCACTAAATTTCAGATAACTGTGCTCTTTATGAAATATATTGTGCACGATACCGTCTTCTTGAGCAAAAACAACGCTTGCGTTTATATCTTTTTGCAGGGTTGTGATTTCATCCTCTGTAAGCTTGATATCTATGGAGAGCTTGTCTATCATCTTTTGTAGGTTTATTTTTTGGTCTTGACTCTTTATGAAGCCTTGGTTTGCAAGGAGCAGATCTTTTGTTGTTGCATTTTTATGGAGCACTATTTCATTGTATTTTGCTTGAAACTGAAGATATTGATTTTGAATCTGGCTAAACTGAACGCTTGTAATAAGGTGGTGCTTGTAGAGATATAGTGCTCTTTTGTAGTTTTGAAAAGCCTCTTTTTTGGAAACTAAAAGTGCATTTCTCTCTTGTTTGTTTAGTTTGTTGATTTCACGCTGTTTTTGGCGTATTGTATAGTTGATATTGTTAAGGATTTTTTGAGTATTTTTGAGTTGTTTTTCAAGCAGTCTTTTTTGCTGTTTTTTATTGGCTAAAAGTTTTTTCTCGTTTGTACTCTCCATTTCAAAAAGAAGTTCCCCTTTTAAAACACTTTGATTGTTCTTAATATATAATGATTCTAAAAGTCCATCTTTTGGTGCATTATAATTATGAGCATTTCCTGAGATAAGTCCTGTACTTTTGGCGACTATAAGATAGTTATAGATAAAGGTACTAAAGATAATACAAAGGAGAATCAGTGCAGAGAGGGTATAAAGAAGAGCTCTTTTTAGGAAACTTTTATGGACTTTTTTGGACTCTTTATCAGTTAAAGAGATAGGCTCTTTTATGGGTGTTGCAACATCCATCATAAAAAGGTCCCCGGAGAGGTCGTCGATATGGTTGTAGTTCCCATCTATAGCAAGTGAAGCATAATGACGCAAAACACGGGAGTTTTTGTCTGTTAGCTCAATAATTTCAAAACCATAAAAATTTTGGGAGATATTTTTGAGTTTTGCTTTTATATTTAAAAGAATTGAAGCTCCGCCTGTCGGCAAAATCAAAGTGGCATCTATGGTTTGTTCCAAGTCCAGTTCAAGTTCTAAGTTTTGCACTTGAAAACCCTGCGCGGACCAGTTGTTAAGCCGATATGTTTTTTGATCTATAATGATTTGTATTGGTATTGTAAGTCGATGGGATTTTCGTTGACAATTTGCTTGTGAAGTGATAGATGCCGGTGTCATTTTAGACCTTTTATAAGATATGAACTATCTGAAGTGTTACTCAAATATGCTATATTGCAAAGAGTTTTAAAGAGCTCAACCCTTTTTATGGCTATTTGAAATTCCAATTCAATGATATTTTGTGAGAGTTGTAAAATTTTATCTTCAGGCTTATAATTGAGATTTGGAATAGTATTTTTTTCTATTATCTCATAACGTTTGACCCTTCTTTGTAAAAATATAATATCATCTCTGTCAATTGCAATAAGTTTTTGGATATCTGAAAAGTTTTGAAATAGTTGAAGTAGTTTACTCGCAGTGATGTTGTCATAACTTTTCTGGGTAATTGCACTAGAAACTTGTTCTAATGCAACAACTTTTGCTTTCTCATGACTTGTAAAGTCAAGTGGAAGTTTTGCCTCAACTCCGAGGGTATTGTACCAGCCCATTTCATCCACAACACGTCTGTGTCCATAGAGGTTTATTTTTATCTCATCACTGTAAGAAGGAGCCTCATCCAACAGACTTAAATGTGCTTTTTGTAGTTGTATATCGACATTGTTCTCTTTTGCATATTTTAAAATAGTGTCGTACTCTTGTAATTTGAGGTGTTCTATCCTTGTAAGGAGTTGATAGGTCTCTTGATGTATCGCGGTATTTTGATGCGCTTTATATATCTCGGCTGACTTTGTAAACCTGTTAAGTATCTGTTGTAGCTCTTCGACCTCATTTTGAGTGCTTAAAGAGGTGCTGTAGTCATTCATTTTGTGTTGAAGAGCCTCTTTATAGAGAGTTTGAAGACGAAAAAAATATTTATAATTGAGCTCTGATACTACTGCGTTTATCATAAGTAGCTGCTCATCATAGTTGTTTTTTAAAATGTTCGAGAGATTTTGAATATATCTGATTTGCTCTTTTTTTGTTTTTATTACATTCTCTTTTTTATGTCCAAAATAACCTCCTTTAAAGAGGTCAAACTGTAGTTTTAAATCATACTCATAATCTGTATATTCACGAAATCTATAGTTTTGGTTGAGATACTGCTCATATTTTCCCTGTAGAGAGAGTCCGTAAAAGTTTGACTCTTTTGAGAGTAGTTTTTCTCTTTTTGTTTGGTTTTGCAGAAACTCTTGCTTCATACTTGTTTGGAAGTATTTTTGTTCATTGAAGGCTTGAGAAGAGTTTGCAAAGGTGATCTCTTGGTAGAGTAGTGAGGCAAGAGAGCTCCACTCCTTCTCTTTTTCTATTTTTGTCTCTTTGTTGGGTATAAATCTGTACTTATATGTTTGCACAAGAATAGCTTTTGGATACTTGGTTTTATAATGTTCTAAACTTGTTTTTGCATCTGTAGCTGAAGAATAACAGCCGCAACGTATAGCATTATAAGAAGCAATCTCCATTGCTTGACACTCTGCCGGAAATTTTGATATTTGTAAAATTTTCTCTTTTGAACTTTGCAGTTGTATAGAATAACAGGATGCTGAATCATCTCCTAAGAGTGGATAGATGAAAAGTATAATAAAAAGATAAATATATTTATGCATAAAAAACCTATAAAATTGACTTTGGATTATATTGTAATAAGGTTCACTTTGAGTTTTTTCGTTTGTTATGGTATCTCTACATTCCCATTCCAAAAAGGAGGAATGAGCGTGGAGACAAAGATATGACTAAACGAGTCTACTGAATTACAAACTCGGTAAAATAGATACCTTGAATTTTTCCATCGGAAATCATTGCGTTTAGTGTATTCATTATTTGCTCTGAAACTTTCTTTTTTCCTTTTTTGGAGGAAATTTCTTCAAGTGTTTTAGAGCTTAGTATCCTGATGATTCTATCTCGAAGAACTGCTGTTTTTGCATCTAGTTCCAGACTGAGTTCCTCTCCACTAAGCTCCAAAGACATAGTTGCTTTTAGATAACGTCTTCCAGAATCACTTTTAAGATTTACTGTAAAGGTATCAAGCGGATAAAGAATTCCTATATCACTTAGAGATCTACTCTCATCTATCGAAGCATTTTCAATCCGTTTACTCTTTTGAGAGGAGAGAGTTTTCTCTTTTGCTTGAGGTGCAGTCGCATCTACCGCTTCATCGTCACCACTCATAAGTAAAACAGCAACTACCGCCCCTACGATAATGATTAAAACAAGTACTACTATGATGATTATCATCAACATATTACTGCTTGATTTTTTCTCCTTTGGTGCAGACTCTTCTGTTTGCTCTTCTTCAGCCATCTATTCCTCCTTGAAATTACACTTGCTTAATTTATAAATTTTCATTGCGTGAAACTAACATTTTCAGTGGCTGAAATTCATATGTTTGTGCATTATAGTACTCTATTTTGCCTGTTTCAACATCATAGCACCAGCCATGTATATGTAAGTCGTCATTTTCAAATTTTTCTTTAACATTTGGGTAAGTTAAAATATTTTCAATCTGTTTTATAACAGAGAGTTTTTCTGTTAAACGCAGCAGGTCTTCCTTGTTCGCATTTGCGCCTAAACTTAAAATTGCTGATTTTTTTGCACTTTCGCCTAACTCTAGCCACTTTTTTGTATGTATAAGATGGGGATTGTCTCCCATCTCTTCAAAAAGATGTTCACAGGCTCCACAATGGGTATGACCACAGATAATAATTTCTGCAACATTTAATACACTTACTGCATATTCAATAGCTGAAGCAGTTGAATGGAAATCTTTATCAGGTTTAAACGGGGGAACAAAATTTCCAACATTGCGTATCACAAAAAGATCACCAGGATTTGACTGAATCATCATATCGGGAATAACTCTGGAATCAGAGCATCCAATAAAAAGTGCTTTTGGTGATTGTCCACTCTCTACAAGGTTTAGTAGAGACTCTTCATTCTTTTTAAAGTAGTTTCTAAAGAGTTGGTTGCCTTTTGCGTATTCTTCTATACTCATAATATATTCCTATGGACTAACTATACTCTTTAATATTTAAAGTTTTTACTATCTCTTCAAATATAGGACCTGCTTCACGATGGCAATCATCGTGATATTCAATGATAAAGACCTCTTTACCACTTGAAACTTTTGTCGTATATATCTCAGGGATTAAAGAAGATTTTTTAATTGACTTTTCAACCTGCTTTTGTACAAGTTCTTTTTCAGCTTCTGAATCATATCCCAGTGCCAATCTTGAAAATCTCTCTTCACTTCTAAACTCAGCATCTATCATCTTTTACCTTTTTTGCATAATTGGGTAATTATACAATGAAAATATAGAAATAAAACTTTAAATTAGTAAATTTAATACCACTCTAAAAGTTGTGTAACTTCCGAAACTACAAAGGTTTTGATTGCACTCTTTTCCAAAGGTTTTTTTGAGACAAGAGCTTTTGTGATATTTTGCATTTTTGCCTCTTTTAAACGGGCATCAAGAGCATAAACTTCCCGTACATCACCAACGAGAGATACTTCTCCTATAAAGATGGTCTCTTTGGAAATTGCTCTGTCTCTAAAACTGCTGATGATAGCTGCTAAGATGGCTAAATCTGCCGCTGTTTCTGTTATCTTTATCCCACCGGTTATATTGATAAAGACATCATATCCAGAGAGAGGGATTTCCAGTTTTCTCTCTAAAAGTGCCAAAAGCATATTGAGGCGGTTGTTGTCAAAGCCTGTTGCCTGACGTTTTGAGTTTGGTGTGTGTGATTCTGAAACGAGTGCCTGTACCTCTAAAATGATAGGACGGCTCCCCTCCATGATAACAGTAAGCGCAGAGCCGCTTTGTTGTGAGTTTCGATTGAAAAATCGTGAAGCAATATCTGTTGCAGAGATTAAACCTTCAGCTTTCATCTCAAAAACACCAATCTCGCTTGTCGCACCAAAACGATTTTTAAAACCTCTTAGAATTCTCAACTCTTGAGAAGAGTCCCCTTCAAAATAGAGAACTGTATCTACCATATGTTCCAAAACTCGAGGACCGGCGATAGAACCCTCTTTTGTAATATGTCCAATGATGAAAATGGCCAAATCTTTCTCTTTTGCTATTCGCATCAATTCAAAGGTGATTTGACGTACTTGAGTGACCGAACCAGGTGCAGATGTGATGTTTTCGCTATATATGGTTTGAATAGAGTCTACAATTAAAAAATCATATTTTCTATGTTCAAGTTCAACTAATATTTGCTCGAGTCGTATTTCACTAAGAAGGTAAAGTGAATCGTGGTTTGAGTTTAGTCTGTTTGCGCGAAGTTTTATCTGTCCTGCTGACTCTTCACCTGTTACATAGAGGACATCTTTTCCTGTTGATGCAATATTTGAGCCAACCTTTAAAAGGAGTGTAGATTTACCGACGCCGGGGCTTCCTCCTATAAGGGTAAGTGAACCGGGAACGATACCTCCTCCTAGTACATTGTCCAACTCCGTATCCAATGAAGAAAATCTATACACTTCTTCTTCTACAATTTTGTTGATACTGATAGCTTTTGAAGAGGAACCTGCAGTGGATTTTGTCTGTTTGATGACCTCTTGCTGGTGTTCGTTAAGTTCTATAAAACTGTCCCAAGCTCCACAGTTGGTACATTTTCCCATCCATTTTGGAGTGGTAAGTCCGCAGTGTTGACACTCAAATAGTATTTTTTTCTTTGCCATGATTTTATCTTTATATTGAAATCTTATTATGCAATTTTATTAGATTTGTAAAAAATTTATATTAAGTATGACATATTGTCATACTTTAAAGATAAAATATTACTTTTTAAAGCTCCACGAATTATTTTTGTACTCTATTTCAGTATCAATCGGTGTGTTCGAGTAGTTAACTAAAACAGTTGTGTCAGATATCTCTTTAAGATAGATAAGGCGTTCATCGAGCAGAAACTGCTCTAAACTTTTTTGTTTTTGCGTTAACTCTTTATCTGTATTGTTGTCTTTAGTACTCTCTTGTGTTGCTACCTCTGTTTTTACATCTGATTCTATCGCTTGTTCTGATTTTTCTTGGTTTTCATCACTTGTATACAGTGCATCTAAAAGCCCGTCAACAAATTCAAACTTGTCAAATGGTGTGAGATTCTCAGGTTGTTCTCCTGTTCCTACATAGAGAATAGGAAGCTCAAGTGCATAAGCAATACTGAAAATACTTCCACCTTTTGCAGTTCCGTCAAGCTTGGTAATTATAATACCGTCAATGCCTATCATATCATTAAATGCTTTTGCCTGAGAGATAGCAGAGTTACCTTGTGTACCGTCAATAATCAAAACAGTTCGGTGTGGTGAACCCGGATGTGCTTTGTCGCATATACGGTTGATTTTTTTCAGTTCATTTGCCAGATTTGTTTGTGTATGAAGACGACCGGCTGTATCTATAATAACATTGTCGTACCCTTTTGCTTTTGCAGAATCAATAGTATCGTATGCTACTGCAGAGCTGTCATGCCCCTGTTTTGAGGAGACTATAGGGATATCAAGTCTGTTTGCCCATAGTGTGAGCTGTTCTATTGCTGCTGCTCTAAAAGTATCACCTGCACCAAGCATTACTTTTTTACCTTCTTGTTTGTATCTGTAGGCAAGTTTAGAGATAGTAGTCGTTTTTCCTGCTCCGTTTACTCCGACGATAAGTTCAACAAACGGAGCCGTATACTCAGGCTCACTGTATGTGGTGTGAGAAAGTGTCGCCAATAGCTTTGAACGCAGTATGTCACGAGTGATTTTCTCTTGGTATATCTCATTCAAAATGATTTCTACAAGAGCATACTCAACATCTGCTTCAAGCAAAATATCTTCAAGTTCATCTTTTGTAAAGAAAATCTTCTTCTTCGGTGCTACTGTTTTTATAGCTTCAACAGTTTTGTTGAGAGATTTTTTTATAAAGCCAAACATCTATTTTCCCAAAGCTTTTTTGATATCACTCTCAATGAACTCCTCTTCCGTAGCTCCTTGATAATAATTGACAAGTTTGCCATCTTTGTAAAGAGCCATCAATGGAATACCAAAATCTCTTCCAAGTTTGAGTTTTTTTGCTATTTCATCAATGATACGTGCATTTTCACTTGAATTTACAAGTGTATAATCAGCATGAAATTGTTTTCTAAACTCTTCAAGTTTGGAGTTTGGAATATTTGATTCAACTGTTATTCCAATAATTTGTATCTCATTTTTATACTTTTTTTGTAGGGATGCAAGATGTGAAGCTTCTGCTTGGCAAGGAGGACACCAAGTTGCAAAAACATCTAAAATAAGAAGTTTGCCTTTCTCTCCTTTAATCTCAAATCCATTGCCTTCTTTTTTTATAATATGTTGTTTATTCTCTAAAGAGTTTAAAACAAACTCATTTGTTGAAAGCAGAGCATTTGCCTCTTGTGTACTGTCTTGTGAAGCATTTTCGTTAGAACAAGCTTGAAATAGTAATGTAGCGGTTAAAAGTGTAGTTAAAATTGAGAGTTTGGACATGAGTTTTTTGCCTTTTGTTTATTAATTTGTGTAAAATGTCTAAAATTATAGCGATAAAGATTTAATATGACTCTTACAAAAAACAGTTTTCGGAAAAAATGTATTCAAAAAATGCAAAAATCATCAAAACATAACAAATTGTATAAAAATAAACTTTTAAATAAAAGATTATTGCAAATAATTACTGAGTTAAATAAGAGCGATAAGCAATTAAAAATTCTTTTTTATTACCCACTTGAAAATGAGGGAAATATTGTAAAAAGTTTAAATATACTGCGTAAAAAACATAAGCTCTATATACCGTTTATGGAAGGTAAAAGTTTTAAAATGGTACCATTTAGATTACCGCTTAATAAAAAGAAATTTGGAATTTTAGAAGCGGGAAACTCAATAAGAAATATAAATAAAATTGATATTGCTATAGTTCCTGTAGTTGGGGTAGATGGAAACTTTCAAAGAGTTGGTTACGGAAAAGGAATGTATGACCGTTTCTTTGAAACATTAAAAGTTAGGCCCTATACTATTTTTGTACAGGCGCAGTTGTGTCAGACAGACCAACGTCTATGTGATGATTATGATATTGAAGGTGATGTACTGATTACTCCAAATAAAATAGTAAAAAACAGGTTTTTGTAGCTTTATAATAAAAAGGGAATTATAAGATGTTAAACGAAATACTACTCGGTGGCGGGACTGCCATTGTAAGTGGTGTAGTGGGTTTTTTCATCTCTAAAAAAATTACTAGTGCAAATTTTGATATCTATGTTGAACAGGCTGTTGCAAAAGCAAAAGCGATTGAAAATGAGGCTCAAACACTTTTAGACCGTTCACGGCTCAAAGCAAAAGAGATTGAGTTGGATGCGCAAAAACTTTTTGACAGTGCCAAAGAGAGAGCCAGAGCTGATTTTGTTCAAAGAGAAGATACTATAGTTCGTAAAGAGAAAGAATTTGAACGATATAAAAGTGAGGAAGAAGAGAGAATTCAGACTCAGTTGCATCAGATCAAATCACAAAAAATTAATTTAGAGAGAAATGAGAAGTCACTTATATCACTAAAAGAAAAATATGAAAAATCAATAGATGATGTACTTCATACTATAGAACATTGTGCCGGTATGACTCAAGAAGAAGCTAAAGCAGAGCTCTTTGACAAGATAGAAGAGAAGATGCGAGGAGAGATTTCACATATAGTGCGAAGATATGAAAATGAGGCTAAACAAGAGGCAGAGAGGCGAGCTAATTATATTTTAGCACAGGCAACAAGCCGTTTTGCAGGAGAGTTTGCTTCTGAGAGACTTACAAACCTTGTACACTTGGAAAATGATGAGCTCAAAGGGCGCATCATAGGGAAAGAGGGACGAAATATTAAAGCTCTTGAGACTCTTTTGGGTGTTGATATCATAATTGATGACACGCCAAACGCAATACTCGTAAGCAGTTTTAATCTTTATCGTCGGGCAATTGCAACAAAAACGATACAGCTTCTTATTGAAGATGGAAGAATTCAGCCGGCTCGTATTGAAGAGATATTTAAAAAGGTCTCTGATGAGTTTGAGTCAAAAATACTCAATGAAGGTGAAGAGTTGCTAGCTGATATGAAAATAGGCGTTATGCACCCTGAGTTGGTAAAACTTATAGGACGTTTACGTTATCGTGCAAGTTATGGACAAAATGCGCTTGCACATACTCTTGAAGTTGCACACTTGGCCGGTGTTATGGCAGCAGAGATGGGAGGAGACCCTATTCTTGCAAAAAGAGCAGGGTTGCTTCATGATATAGGAAAAGCCTTAACACATGACCATGATGGAAACCATGTGGACTTGGGTGCAGAGATCTGCCGTCGTTACAATGAAGATGAGGTCGTTATAAATGCCATCTATGCACACCATGGACAACAAGAGATTAACTCCATAGAGTGTGGTGCAGTCTGTGCAGCAGATGCACTCTCCGCCGCTCGTCCGGGTGCAAGACGCGAAGTTTTAGAGAGTTTTTTAAAACGTGTTACAGAGATTGAAGAGATAGCATCTTCGCATAGCGGAGTAAGACAGTCCTATGCGATAAACGCAGGACGTGAAGTAAGAGTGATAGTAAACGCAGCACTTATAAATGATGATGAATCAACACTCTTAGCACGTGAAATTGCAAAAGAGATAGAGGAAAAAGTTCAATATCCGGGTGAAATTAAGGTAAATGTAATCCGTGAGAGCAGGGCTGTAGAGTATGCAAAGTAAGATTGCTTTGCATACCGTATATTTGAATTGAGAAAGAGGTGAAAACTTACTTTTGTGCCGCTTTGTTGATAGTGACGACAACAGCTCCTCGTAAATCTCCCATCTTGTAATGTGTAGCTTTATCACTTGGATATTTTTCATTAATTGCACGTTTTAAATTCTGATTAGTAATTTTTCCGTGACACTTTAAACATACTTTTTTGTTAATAATAAGTGGTTTATAGTATTTATAAGTAGTAGCATCCACTTTTTGTACAATTTGTTTTGGAAGAATTATATTTGCATCTTTTAAGTTTTGCAGAGCTGCCAATACATCCATTTCATCTTTTTGTGGTTTATTAGCAGGGTTTCTGTATTTTAGGCTGATTCTTTTTACTTTTATGCCGTTTGGCAGTTTTTTATTGACACTCTCTGTCAGAGTATAAGCTTCTTGGGCACAAAAATCCAGTGCTTTCATAGGACCACCTGCTTTCATGTTCTTTTTCATATTTGAACCTAAAGTCTTTAGAAGTAGTTTTGCACTGCTTTTTCCTGTTTGGATGATATCATGCATCTCGTTATTTTGTTTGTTTTGTGGCGCTGCAAAAAGTAGAGCAGAACTTAAAGTTATGAGTGTTAATGGTTGTATGATTTTCATATTTGACCTTTATTTGAAATTTTGTCCATAATTATAGCAAGACTTATAATAATTTAATGCTAGTTTGACTATAATTGCGCTAATTTTACAGATAAGGGAGCACGCCTATGGGTGAACTGTTTACTTTTTTCGGACTGATTTCAGAAGAACATAATTTTCTTTTCATAACACACATGCTTTTAACAGCGTTTATTGCTATCTTTTTAGCGAAGGTGGCTATGTCAAATTTACAAGTGGTACCAAAAGGTACTCAAAATTTGATGGAAGCATACATTAACGGTGTATGGGCGATGGGTACTGATGTAATGGGAAAAGCACATGCTCGTAAGTATCTTGCATTAGTTGCAACTATTGGATTATTTGTAGGTATTGCAAATATTATTGGTATTATTCCAGGTTTTGAAGCACCATCTTCTAGTTTAAATATGACACTGACCTTAGCACTTAGTGTTTTTGTATACTATAACTATGTTGGTATTAAAACACACGGTGTAATTAAATACTTTAAACACTTTGCAGGTCCTGTTTGGTGGCTGGCATGGTTGATGTTCCCAGTAGAGATTGTTTCTCATATTTCTCGTATCATCTCACTTAGTTTCCGTCTTATGGGTAACATTAAAGGTGATGATATGTTCTTAGCGGTAATCCTTATGCTTGTACCTTGGGTATTGCCTTTAATTCCATTCGCTCTCTTAACATTTGGAGCATTTTTGCAAGCTTTCATCTTTATGATGCTTACATATGTTTATCTTGCCGGTGCTATCATAGTAGAAGAGCACTAAGCACCTTCGTATGCAAAAAGATATTTATGAAAGAATCATAAGCTTTTTGCTTGGAGCATCATGGGCAATTGTCCTTTTTGGTGCTCTTTTTACATTTAAAATCTTCATCGTTTTTGGCGTTGCTGTAGCATTTTTTTCAACTCTTCTTTTCATTATAGTTTCACTTTTTTTAATTCTTCTTTTAGATAGCTTTGAAGTTAATAAACAGAGACTTAAAGAAGCAAAAAAACAGACTCAACTTTTAGAAAACATCTACAGTGAGCAATTAAAACTTTAAATTTAAAGCTAGTTGAGTATATTTGTAGTTCTTGACCTCTTTACTCAATTGATTCTTTTTTAACTCAAATGCATTGCTTACATATGAGAAGATAAACTCGAATCTTTTCAACTCTTTTGGCTTAATGGATAAGGAGAGCATTGGAAAGAAACTCTTGTCACTTTTAAATTTATCAAAATTTAAAGAGAGAGTGTCATCTGCTAGAAGTTGTGATGAGAGTAAACAAACTAATGTGATATGTAGTACTGATTTCATAATATCCCCTTGTCAATGGCTGTAACCACTGCAGTTTGAAATTATGATAGATACAGAAAATGTAGTATAAATACATTGGCAGTCTGGCAATCTTTATATATAAAGACCCATAACTTTCCGTACTTACTTCACAGCAAGGTTGGCTTTTCTTATATTTATCAATTTATCATTATAACGAAAAATAATAGGAAATGCAAGTCGTCTGTTCTTTTACACCCAAATAACATCTTTTAAAGAATAAGTTGGATAAAATAAAACTAATTAATTTTATCTAAGGAAGACTATGTTTGAAGTAGTTATTGGACTTGAGGTCCACGTACAGTTAAATACAAAAACAAAACTTTTTTGCTCGTGTGCTACGAGTTTTAATCATAAACAAAATACAAATACTTGTCCTACATGTCTTGCACTGCCGGGTGCACTTCCTGTTCTAAATAAGGAAGTTTTACATAAATCAATAATGTTGGGTACTGCTCTTGATGCAGAGATTAACAGAGTCTCTTATTTTGATAGAAAGTCATACTTCTATCCTGATTCTCCATCATCATATCAAATTACGCAACTCTATACGCCTATTGTTGAGCATGGGAAACTTCAAGTGGATTTTGAAGATGGTTCAAATAAGATTATTCGTGTGAACCGTGCTCATATTGAGGCGGATGCCGGAAAGAATATCCATGATGGTGATATCTCTAAAGTAGATTTAAACCGCGCAGGAACACCTCTTTTAGAGATTGTAAGTGAACCTGATATGAGAAGTGCCGAAGAGGCGATTTTATATCTGAAAAAACTTCACTCTATCATTCGTTACTTAGATATCGGTGATGCAAATATGCAAGAGGGAAGTTTTAGAGTTGATGTAAATGTTTCTATCCGTCCAAAAGGAGATGAAAAACTCTATACTCGTGTGGAGATAAAAAATATCAACTCTTTTAAATTTATTCAGCGCGCTATTGAACTTGAAGTTGCTCGTCAGATAGATGCATGGGAAGATGGAACATATGATGAGGAGATAGTACAAGAGACTCGTCTTTTTGATCAGGTTAAGCAAGAGACACGTTCTATGCGTGGAAAAGAGGAAGCGGCTGATTACAGATATTTTCCAGAGCCGGATCTTCTTAAATGTGTAGTGACTGATGAAATGATGCAAAAATATACAAAAATTCCGGAACTTCCAGATGCGAAAAAAGAGCGTTTTATCAATGAATACGGTATGAGTAAATATAATGCGATGGTGATTACATCTGCTGTTGAAATGGCAAATTTCTTTGAGACAATGATGTCAGAAGAAGGTGTCAGTGCTAAAACTGCCACAACATGGCTTACCGTTGAACTGCAAGCTCGTCTCAAAGGTGATATAAATATAATGAATTCACCTGTAGATGCTAAAAAATTAGGTTTTTTGGTAAAGCGTATTGATGACAAAACAATATCTGGAAAAGCGGCTAAAGAGGTGCTTGATCATCTTATGGATAATGAAGCAGTCAGTGTTGATGAGGCTATTGACGAACTAGGTCTTAAGCAGGTTACAGACATGGGTGCGATTGAGGCTATTTGTGATGAGATCATCAATGCGAACCCTGAAAAAGTCGAACAATATAAAGGCGGGAAAGAGAAACTTTTTGGTTTCTTTGTCGGACAAGTTATGAAAGCTTCCAAAGGAAGTGCAAATCCTCAGGCTGTAAATGAGGTACTAAAAGCTAAATTGGGTTAATAAAATAATGCTAAAACGCTGGATACTTGATTTTGCTTACTATTTGGATACTTCAAAATCATATCAAAAGCGTAAGCGCTTTTTTTATAATATTTTAGAAAATGATCAAAATAAACATAAAAAATATGTAGATTGGTTTATGATTACACTGATATTTATCAGTGTAAGTGTTCTTATTCGCGAAGTAAAGTTCCATGTGAATGATTACTTAATGTTTTTTAGTAACTATGTTATCTCTCTTATTTTTCTAATAGAGTATTTGCTTCGATTTTGGGTCTCAAGTAGTGTCAGCAAGATTATAGTTTCACGTGCTGAACATGATACATTTTTGCATAGGGATGTAAACCTTTTGAAGGCTTTTAAGGAAGTTTTGAGAGTGAAGATGCTCTATGTTGTCTCTCCTAAAGCTCTTATTGATCTATTTGCTATTATGCCTTTCTTCCATGAATTGCGGCTTTTGCGTATTTTTATTCTTTTTCGTGTATTTAAGCTTTTTCGTTATGCTAAAAGTTTTCAAACCCTCTCATCTGTACTTGCAACAAAAAAGTTTGAATTTTTAACACTTGGTATTTTTGCTTCTGTTGTTATCTTTGTCTCTTCGGTGCTTATTTATGTAATGGAGGGAAATAATCCAGACTCTCCTATCAATACACTATACGAAGCTGTCTACTGGTCGATAGTCACTATCTCTACGGTGGGTTATGGAGATATAACACCTGTGAGTCATGAGGGAAGATTTGTAGCAATGTTGGTTATTACGGCGGGTATTGCTGTTCTGGCATTTACTACATCACTTTTTGTTTCTGCATTTACAGAAAAGCTTGATGAGATTCGAGAAATTAAAACTATAGAAGATGTCTCAAAACTCAAAAAATTTTATCTAATTTGCGGGTATGAACAGGTCTCTCGTGAAGTTGCGCGAAAACTCTCTCTCTCAGGTAATGACATAATTGTAATGGATGAGGATGCAGGGCATATTGCTTTGGCAAAAAAGGATGGTTATACCGCACTGAATTATAACCCTGGAATAGTAGACAGCTATGAAAAACTAAATATAGATATGGATAAACAGGTCAAAGCAGTCTTATGTCTGCGTGAGGATGATATAGAAAATGTCTATGCTGCGCTTACTATTCGCTCTTTTAACAGAGACGTTTTTATCCTTTCTCTGCTCATAAATGACTCTAATCGTAAAAAACTTGATTTTGCAGGGATAAATAATGTTGTCTATCCTCAGGAGTTGGTTGGACTTATCACTAAAGAGCTTGTGGGGAAACCGGTTGCGTTTGAGGTTATTCATGAACTCAGAAGTGAAAATGCAGATGTCAAGATTGATGAGCTTGGTGTCACACAGCGGATAGTAGATAATTTTCCGACAGTTGCAGAGTTGGGAAATAAAGAGTTTAGAGTTGTACTGCTGGGTATTTATAAACATCGACGAGACCATTTTTATTTTAATCCTATGGATACCACTTCTCTTGAGGTAGGGGACTATCTTTTAGTTGTAGGGTATCAGATTTTTATTTTAGAATTTGAAAAATATCTGCACACAAAGGTAGCAAATGGTTAAGACAACAGCACTTATTTTTGGCTATAACAAATATTCGCAGGAGATAGTTGCAAATGTAAAAGATAAGTATGAGCATATAAAAATCTTCTCTTTAAAAGAGGAAGATATCAGTAGCAGTGGTGTTGATATTGAACTTTTTGATTTGAGTGATGAGTGGACGGAGATTCATAAAAATGTGGATTTGAGCAACTCTATGGCTTTTTGTGTTTTAGAAGACACGGCAGAGAATATTTTTCTTACTATATCTTTACGTGCAAATTTTAAAGAACTGACCATCATAGCAATTGCATCAAATGACGAGAGTGCAAATAAACTGAAAATGGCAGGAGCAAGCAAGGTAATACCTCTTGTTGAGACAACTTCAGATATTATTACCAATATGCTTGAAAAACCGATATCAAGTAAGATTTTACATACTATTTTATATGGAGAGAGTGCTCTTAAAATTGCGCAGATAAAAATCACAAAAGAGAGTACTTTTACTGATGAACAGCTTACAAGTATTGACTGGACTAGGTATAATGGTATTATAGTCTTGTCTGTAATGCATGAAGATATGAAGAGTGAGTTTATCTACTCATCAAAAGCAAAACATCATATAATTCGAGAGGGAGATATTCTTGTTGTTGTGGGATATGAAAAAGATATTGCTGAGTTTGAAAATAAAATAGGGAGTAGGCGTTATGTCAATTGGAGTCATTGGAGCTGGTAAATGGGGTAGTGCACTTGCGTTTGCACTGGGACAAAACAGTGATGTGTTTATACATTCTCGAAGAGTCAGAAAGATAAAAAACTTTGTATCTCTAAAAGAGATACTAAAGTGTGAGTACTTAATTATTACGGTTCCTGCACAGCAGGTTGCAAAGTGGTTAGAAGAAAATTTTGTTTTTAATGGGCAGAAGATTTTAGTTGCCTCAAAAGGGATTGAAGCCTCTAGTGGAAAATTTTTAAATGAGATATATGCCAAATATGTTCCAGATGAAAATATTGCTTTTTTATCGGGTCCCTCTTTTGCAACTGAAGTGATGCAGTCTCTACCGACAGCACTTGTTATAAACTCCAAAAACAGAGAGCTTTCAGAAGAATTCAGTCAGCTTTTTCCTTCTTTTATCAAGACCTATATCTCAAGTGATGTTATAGGCGCTGAAATATCAGGAGCATATAAAAATGTTATTGCAATTGCTGCTGGAATCTGTAAAGGTCTTGAACTTGGTAACAATGCAGCAGCAGCTTTGATCTCCAGAGGTTTGGTTGAGATGCAGCGTTTTGGTTTGACCTATGGTGCTAAAGAGGAGAGTTTTATTGGTCTGAGTGGAGCAGGGGATCTTTTTTTAACGGCATCTTCTGTGATGAGTAGAAATTTCAGAGTTGGTCTGGGTCTTGCCAAGTTACAAACGCAGCAGGAGATAATAGAAGAGTTAGGTGAGGTTGCAGAGGGGATAGGCACAACATACGCTCTTTATGAAATAGCGCAAAAGAATAATCTTTATCTTCCAATAGCAAGAGAGGTCTACTTGACTCTTGAGGGGAAAAATCCTCGTGAGAGTTTGAGAGATTTATTGACAAATTAAAATAAAGAGGTGTAAAGCGATGCTTTTAGATAAAAATCAGCTCTTTAAGATAGCTTTTTCGTTTGTAATAGGATTGATAGTATATGCCTTGGGTCTTACTGCGTTTACCAACACACAAAGTGAACTGCTTGGTGTAATAGCACTGCTTGTAACATTGTGGACAAATGAGGCACTTCCTTTGGGTATAGTCTCTTTGTTGCCAATTGTTTTGTTCCCTGCTTTTGGAATAATATCTACCAAAGCGACTACTGTAAATTATGCACATCCAATTATATATCTTTTTTTAGGTGGTTTTTTACTTGCTATTGCTGTTGAAAAAAGTAAACTGCATATGCATATTGCAGATAAATTACTTTCACTCTTTCCTTCAACTCCAAGAGGAATGATTTTTTCACTCTCTATTACAACAGGAGTCTTAAGCTCAATACTCTCAAATACGACAACAACACTGTTGTTGATGCCAATTGCACTTTTTTTGAGTGATAATAAAAAACTGCAGATGCGATTTGCTTTGGCTATAGCCTATGGTGCAAGTATTGGAGGAATTCTCACTCCTATCGGTACACCTCCAAATCTTATACTTCTAGGAATTATGCAAGACAAGCATATGGAGATTATTGCTTTTTTTAAATGGATGATGATGGTGACACCTCTTGTTTTTATTATGCTGATAAGTGTCAGTATGTTATTAAGTATAGGAGTAAACTCTCTTAAAGTTCAAAGAGAGCTTGTTACATCAGAGTTGAACTTTACACAAAAGAGGGTGATGTTTTTAATGCTTGGACTTGTTGGTGCGCTTTTTGTAAATGCTCCTATTAAACCATACTGGAATGGATTGGGTCTCAGCGAGAGTGGGATACTTCTTGGCTTTGGTCTTTTACTTTTCATCTCTCCTTTTAAGATACTGGAGTGGGATGAAGACAGCAAAAAGATTCCTTTTTCAATCATTTTTTTATTTGGCGCAGGTTTTTCCATCGCAAAAGCATTTAGCAGTACGGGTCTTGCCGATGAGATAGCTACATATCTGCTTGCTATGACAGATATGGAACCGATTTTACTTCTCTTAAGTGTTGCAGCACTTATAACATTTACTACAGAGATAACATCAAATACTGCGCTTATATCAATAATGCTGCCGGTAATCTACTCCGTTGCACAACAATCAGGTATCAATACTACACTGTTTATGATGGTCGCAACTCTTTGTGCAAGTTATGCCTTTATGCTCCCAATAGCAACACCGCCAAACGCAATAGCTATGAGTAGCGGAGTGATTAATGTAAAAGATATGATACGGTATGGGTTTGTACTGAATTTACTCGGTATCTTTTTTATTGTGATGATTGCAGAGTACTTTTGGAAAGGTATTATTTAGAGTCTGAAGACTCTTTTTTTCGCTTTTGTATAAACATATATAAGTCTTTGAAAATTAAGAAAAGGCAGTAGAGCCACAACAAATCTATGATGTAGTTATTATTAAGACCATTTAAACGCAGGTAAGGGTAGCCTATTACAACAGGCCATTTTAAAAAGTAAAAAAATAAAATTCCGACACCATATAATTCTTTCATACGATATCTTATCTAAGCATTATAAATTTTTAGATAAAATCCTTTAATTTTAAAAAGGATCGTTAGATGATAGTACATATTGTAATGTTTAAATTTAAAGATGAGAACAAAAAAGAGAATTTAGAGCAGGTGAAAGAGAGACTTGAAAATTTGTTAAATGAGATACCTACACTTAAAAGTATGGA
Source organism: uncultured Sulfurimonas sp. (assembly GCA_964499805.1). Taxonomy (GTDB): domain Bacteria; phylum Campylobacterota; class Campylobacteria; order Campylobacterales; family Sulfurimonadaceae; genus Sulfurimonas. The sequence continues at coordinate 74,700 of CAZCMR010000001.1, read as the reverse complement.
AGTTGGTATCGATGTTAACCACTCACAAAGAGCAATGGATCTCTCTCTGTACTCAACATTTGATGATGAAGAGGGATTAAAAACATATGCAACACATCCTGCCCATTTAGAAGTAGTTGCATTTATTAAAGAGGTAAGTATTGAATCAAAAGTTGTGGATTATGTTTTATAATTCTATGCTTGACGATAAAATAAAATAAAAAGTAGACTTAAATCGTCATAGTACTTTATTGTGTTATTACAAAAATATAATTTATCTGTGTACAATTATGAAAATTTTATATAAAAAGGATGAATTATGTCAGAACCAACATTGAGAGATATAAGTGATTATGATACACTTAGAGGTGAAAAAAAGAAAATTGTATGGATAGTTATTATCGTGGGAATACTTTTAGGTGTTGCATACTATGTAGCAGGGAAAGTCTATGATGGAAGCAGTGATGCTATAAAAGTTGATGATAAAATAGTAATAGTGCCAGGATCAAAGAGTATACCTGTCAAATAAAAGGAAAATAAAATGTTAATGACATTAGTCGGAATATACAGCTTATATGTATTGATATCCATATATGTAAGTGTTATGCAAATAGGTTACATTAACCAGATTAAAAGAAAAACTCCCGTGTTATTAACAGCAGCAGACTTTTTAAAAGCCGGTAATTATGCAGTGGCAAAAGAGAAGCTTTCCATAGTCAATGTATTTGTAGATTATTTTGTATTTATTGCATGGATAGGTTTTGGAATAAAAATTTTACATGCAGAGTTTATAGGTTCTAATGAAGCCTTTATGAATGTTGCTATTGTTATGAGTTTTGTTGTTATTAACTCTATTATTTCTCTGCCTTTTTCATACTATGAAAAATTTGTACTAGATGAAGCCTTCGGTTTTAATAAATCAACACTTGCACAGTGGGTAAAAGATACTCTTATCTCTTTTGTTATGACGCTACTTTTGGGTTCTTTAATTGCATGGGGTATTTATGAGATTATTGCCAACTTTGCATTGTGGTGGTTGTGGAGTTTTATCTTTATATTTGTAGTAGTGATTATGATAAATATGCTTTATCCGACATTTCGGGCAATGTTTTTCGATAAACTCACTCCTTTGGAAGATGAAGAGTTGGATGCTGAGATAAAGAGACTTATGCAAGAGACAGGATTTCAAAGCAGTGGTGTTTTTGTAAGTGATGCGAGTAAGAGAGATGGAAGGCTCAATGCCTATTTCGGTGGTTTTGGAAAATCAAAACGAGTTGTGTTGTTTGATACTCTTATTGAGAAGCTCTCTACAAAAGAGTTGCTTGCAGTTCTTGGTCATGAACTAGGGCATTTTGCTCATGGTGATGTATTTAAAAATATAGCTATGGTCGGTGGTATGCTCTTTGTTATGTTCGCTGTTTTTGGCAATCTGCCAGATAGTCTCTATCTTGAGCTTGGTCTTGCGAAAGAACCCTATTTGATTATGATTTTACTGATGCTTTTTATGCCTGTTTTAGGATTTGTCATGATGCCTTTGATGGGAATACTCAGCCGTAAAAATGAGTATGCAGCAGATAAAATGGGAAGTGAACTTGGAGGTCCGGCGGGAGAGATAGAACTTGCAAATGCACTGCAAAAACTTGTAGAGGAGAACAAAAGTTTTCCACTTTCTCATCCATTGTATATATTTTTTCATTACACTCATCCTCCGGTGATAGAGAGACTAAAAGAGCTGGGTGTCGATATAGGATATGTAGAAAAAAGTGGAACTGAGGGTAAATGCGAAATAGATTTTTAGTTAGAGATGTATTAAAAGAAGCGAGTAAAAAACTTTCAGAGTCCGAAATACCAAGGGCTTCAAGAGAAGCACAGCTTCTTCTTATGGCTCACTTGGATGTGGATGAGTTGTGGCTTATTACAAACCAAAGCAGTGAAGTTGAAAATGTACAAGAGTATCTGCAGTGGGTACAGAGACGTTCATTAAATGAACCATTTGAATATATAACAAATAGAGTCGATTTTTACAGTGAAGAGTTCTACATTGATGAGGGTGCACTCATTCCCCGACCTGAGACTGAACTGCTTATCGATGAAGTGCTTAAAAATATTGACGACAAAGAGGCAGCACTTCAATTTGTAGAAGTAGGTGTGGGAAGTGGTATTATCTCTATTATTTTGGCAAAAAAGTTAAAAAATGCAAAGTTTATCGCCATTGATATCTCACCAAACGCAGTAGCTGTCGCACAAAAAAATATAGAGAAATTTGGATTGACTCAAAGAATTGAGCTGCGTTTAGGTTCACTTTTAACGCCTGTTAGAGAGAAAATTGATTACCTTGTTTCAAACCCTCCTTATATTGAAAATGGTGTAGAGTTGGGATCAAATCTTTTATATGAGCCGCAAAATGCACTCTTTGGCGGAGAGGTCGGTGATGAAATCATAAAACAACTGCTTGATGAAGTCTTAAAGCAAAAGATTAAGTTTTTTAGTTGTGAGATGGGTTATGACCAACAAGATAAAATACGGAATTATTTAAAAGATAAAAAGTATATGAGTTTAGAATTTTACAAAGATTATAGTTCTTTTGACAGAGGCTTTAGCTTAATATTATAAAGGTTATTAGAATTGAAAAAAAATATATATTTTGATTTTGCATATTTTATTATTTTAGCAGCAACATTTGGTGCTGTTTTAGTTTTGGGTGCTATTGTTGCACCTGTAGTGTTCCATACAGACCGTATTACAGTTAACTTACTTGTTGACCACTATAACGCAGGTATAATTATGGGTGAGATTTTCCACAGATTTTCATACTGGGTCTATTTTGCGGTAACCTATGTTATTGTTTATGAGGCATCAGTCTATAAAATGGGACAACGCGATGCTGTCAGTTTTGGCGCGGCAGTTATAGTTGTCTTTTCAGGACTGCTCTTTAGCGCTATTTATGTCCCAAAAATCTTGTCTATGCAGGCTTTGGGTGCTGAAGCAACACGGAGTGATACTTTTGATAATATTCATATAGCCAGTGAGATAGACTTTAAGATTTTGGCTCTTGCTTTATTAGTTCTTTTTATACGACGATTAATGATACTTCGAATTCCCGCAAAATAGCTTTTTTAACACTAAATTAACACTATTTTGCTACTATCTATTTACTAAAAAAATTTCTATACTTTAAGGTAGATAGATGTCTTATTTTAAAATTACAATCCTTTTTTATGCCTTTAGTACTCTTGTGTTTGCATACCCAAATTACAGCTCTGCAGTAAAAGAGAAAAAGCTCTACCCTATGGGGAAGAAGATCTATAAGCAAAAATGTCCAAAAATGAATCTCGAAAAATATAAGAGTTTTGATGATTTGGAAAATGATGTTGTAAATAATGCAATATGCACAAAGCTAAATCACCGTTACACTGACGCTCTTTTGCTCTATTTGTGGGAAGTAAAAAGAGAAAAAAAAGTTACAAAACATTATGAAAAGTTGACAGTCACAAAAGATGAGAAGTGTCCTGTATGCGGAATGTTCTTGTATAAATACCCAAGATGGGTATCGCGAATAGAGTATGCGGATAAAAATGTTTCATTTGATGGTATCAAAGATATGATGAAATACTATTTCACACATCAGCAAAAGATTAAAGAGATATTGGTTCAAGACTATTATACACAGCAGACTATAGATGCAAAGCGAGCCTATTTTGTAGTTGGCAGTGATGTGTACGGACCGATGGGCAATGAGCTTATTGCGTTTAAAGACAAAAAGGCAGCAAAGAGATTTGCTCTTGATCATAGAGCAAAAAAGATTCTTTTGTTTAAAGAGATAACTCAAGATGAAGTGTATAAACTAGATGAGTAAAACAAGTTACTATTTTTTCTCTTTTCTTTTTTTGTTACTAGCTGTATTAGTATTTGAACTAGTTTATATCTTTATCAATAAGAGTTACACTGCTGAGGATATCGCAAAAAAGAGAGAGTTGCTGAAAATAGCACGAGTTTGCAACTTAAACACCGCTATAAAAAATAACCTAATAGAGTCACACCGATGAAACAGATTAACTTTTATCTCCTGGAATATGCACTCAATTATATTTTTCGTTATAAGTCGAAAAATATTTTTATTGTTATTATCTTGACACTGATGACAGCTCTTTTAGCCTCATTTTTATTTGTGCAAAATTCATTAAAATATGAACTCAATCTAGCATTCCAATCCCTCCCTGAGATTGTTATTACAAATCAAAAGGGTGGAGCTGATACAACTCTTGATGAAAGTGTAATGGATAAGATCTTAGAGATCAACGGTGTTGGAGATGTGGTTTCAAGAGTATGGGGATATTACAGCTTCTCTAATGCAGAGATTTTACTTGTCGGTGTGGATGAATTTGAAAATCATTACAATAAAATAGTAGACAAAGTGATGAGAAATAATGAATTAAACAGTTCCTCTATGGTTATCGGAAGAGGGGTCGCGAAACTTTTTAAAGAACACTACTATGAAAATTATTTCAATTTTATAAAACCAGACGGAACACTTAAGCGTGTAAATATTATTGGGGAGTTTCCAATCCAAACGCAGTTAGAATCAAAAGATATGGCACTTTTAGATAAAGATACTCTGCGAACTGTTTTCGGTTTTAAACGCAGCGAAGCTACTGATTTGATAGTGAAGGTAGACAATCCTTTAGAGGTAGGGTCAGTAGCCTTAAAAATTCAAAATTTGCTGCCAAATGTAAAAGTGCAAACAAGAGAAGATATGAAGGTAGCACTGGAAAATAGGTTTAATACAACAAGTTCCACTTTTTTAATACTTTTTAGTATTGTTCTTTTTACTTTTTTTATTATTGTGTATGATAAATCAAATGGACTCAGCAGTGAAGAGAAAAAAGAGATAGGTATTTTAAAGGCGATAGGCTGGAGAGTGGAAGATGTACTCAGCGTAAAACTTTATGAGGGAATTATTATCTCTTTTATATCATATGTACTTGGAATTATGGTTGCGTTTTTTTATGTCTACATTTTAAATGCTCCTGTGATAAAAGGGATATTTTTGGCATATAATGAGACACAAAACGTTCATTTTCCTTTTGTTCTGGATTATGAGACACTTCTGCTTCTGTTTTTACTCTCTGTGCCTATCTATATTGCAGCTACTATTATTCCATCATGGAGAGTTGCTACTATTGATGCTGATGAGGTTATGAGATGATTAAACTACTCAATATATCAAAAATATACAATGGTGATGTAAAAGCTCTTAAAGATATAAATTTGGAGTTTGGTGAGGGTGAATTTATCGTGTTAAAGGGTGTCAGTGGTAGTGGGAAGAGCACGATTCTTTCACTTATTGCAGGCCTCTTAAAACCTACTACAGGGGAGGTTATTGTAGATAACAAAAGAATATCTAAACTCCCTGATCATTTTTGCAGTGAGTTTAGAAGGGATAATATTGGATTTATATTTCAAAGATACAATTTAATTCCTACTTTAAGTGTCAGAGACAATATCCTACTCCCGCTGCTTCCTAAAAATCTTGATAGAGATACTTTAGAGAAAAAACTCCAACATGTATTGAGTGCATTTAATATCAAACATAAAGAGCAGAGCCTAGTTAAAAATCTATCAGGAGGAGAGCAGCAAAGAGTTGCTATTGCACGGGCAAATATCAATACTCCAAAAATTATACTGGCCGATGAGCCAACTGCAAATTTGGATGAGAAGCTCTCTTTGGACTTTATTGAGATCGTCCGGGGATTAAAGTCGTCAAATAAAACCATAATACTTGCTACGCATGACCCTCTCTTCTTTGATTTGGATTTTGTAGATAGAATTATTGAAGTAAAAGATGGACAATGTTATTAACACCTGAGATTTTAACCTTAGATATACTCAATATACTTTTTTTACTTTTTGCGACTGTCGCATTCTATTTTAGTATGCGGATACTCTTTTTATATAATGCAGATGCAACTACACCTCTGCAATACAGACTCGAAAAGCAGAGTTATCTTGTAGCTACGATTATAAAGTTTATATTTGCCATTAAAATTCCTCTGTTTATCTTCTTTATCTTTACACTTGATAAAATATCCACTGTTTTACCCGGAGCAATGTGTGGGGCGGGTGTTGTAAACGCAACAGAGTATGGTACTCCGTTGCTTATTTTAAAAATACTTAATCTTTATCTTTTTGGTTACTGGATAGTTCTTAACGGTGAAGATATGAAGAGTCAGGAGAGAAAGTATCTGCGTTTGAAATTTTTTGTTTTTGTAGTTGCATACTTTTTGCTTCTTATTGAGATAGTATCTCAAATTGTGATGTTCTCCTCCATTGATGTCAAAAGTGTTGTTGATTGTTGCGGCGCAATCTTTTCCACTACAAACGGTAGTTATATTGCAGAAATTTTAGGAGCAAAACCTCTCTATCTTCTCACAACGTTTTATGGAGTATTCAGTGTTATGTTTATTGCCTATTTTACAAATAACAGATATCTCTATTCACTGCTGAACCTGCTCTATCTTATTATTGCACTTGTTACTCTTATTGCCTTTTTTGGAACATATATTTATGAACTGCCTACACACCACTGCCCATTTTGTTTACTGCAAAGAGATTATGGCTATGTAGGGTATTTTCTCTATATTACTCTTTTCATAGGAACATTTTACGGCTTAATCGTTGGACTTGTTGAGTTTAATAAAAAAGAGTGTAAGCGAAAATTAGGTATATCAATGGTATTTGATACACTCTATCTTATTATAGTAAGTTACTATCTACTTGCATATTATGTAAAAAACGGGGTGTTTCTCTAGATTCCGTTTCCACTGCCAAACTTGTCATTCCACCATTCACTTGGTGTATAGGTACTCTTTTTGATACTCTCTTCATCAAAAGGGTATTCGTAGTTGTTACAGTAGTCCATAATTGTTTTATAGGCTTCATTGATCTGCATACTCATCTGTGTTGCTTTTTCAATCTCATCTCTGTGTTTGTCGGGATGCCATTTTTTCATAAGATTTTTGTATCTGTTTTTAATCTCTTTGAGAGAAGATTTTTCACGAAGACCAAGGAGTGATTTGGCCTTCATAATTTTGGAAAAGGAGCTCAAGGGAGGTTAGTCTTGTTGATTTCTCATATAGGCTGGAGTATCAAGATAGTCACTGTCAAAATCACCGCCTATAACAAGACGAGGGCGAATTTTGGTTTGAGGAACTACAGGAGTTTCGCTTACAAAATCTTCGTTGTTCGCTAAATCTCTTTCAAAACCGGTCGCCACAATTGTGATTTTTACATAATCTTCATCAAGAGAAGCGTCAGTTGATGTTCCCCAGATAACTTCTGCATCATCATGTGCACTCTCATGTACGACATCCATCGCATCAGCAAGTTCAAGCATTGGGAAGTCAGGATGCATACTAAAGTGAACGAGAACACCCATCGCACCGTTGATTGACATATTGTCAAGTAAAGGAGACTCGATAGCCGCTTTGATAGCTTCGTAGGCTGCATTTTCACCTTGGTGTTCACCAACACCCATAAGTGCCATACCTTTGTGACTCATAACAGTTTGCAAGTCGGCAAAGTCAAGGTTGATATCGTTATCTCCACTTGAGAGGATAACACCGGATGTACCGCTTACTGCCTGTGCCAAAATTGCATCTACGATTTTAAAGCTCTCTTTGAGTCCTAGCTTTCTATCAATAATAGAGAGAAGTTTATCATTTGGAATAACAACGATAGAGTCACTCTCTTTCTTGAGCTCTTCTAAACCGCTTTCTGCAAGTTTGAGTCTTTTATTTCCTTCAAAACGGAATGGTTTTGTAACGATAGAAATAGTTAAAGCACCAACCTCTTTTGCAATTTGAGCAACAACAGGAGCCGCACCTGTTCCTGTTCCTCCACCTAAACCGGCAGAGATAAATACAATATCAGCACCATCTAGTGCTTCACGTATCTCATCATAATTTTCAAGAGCAGAATCTTTACCAATGTTTGGTTTCATCCCCGCACCAAGACCTTTGGTGAGTTTTGCACCGATTTGAATCTTGGTAGCTGCACTTGTCTCACTCAAAACCTGTGCATCAGTATTGACAAGCATCATCTCGATCCCTGTTACTCCCTCTTTTAACATATGCCCGATCATATTACCGCCACCGCCGCCAACACCAACAGCTATAATTCTTGCCCCGTTAGGGTTGTGTGCCTCTTCAACTATAAATGGTTCCATTATCTCACTCCTTTAAAATAACTGGGTCGCCCAGTTCCAAAATTTGCTCAAGCTGTTTGCTTCATCACTCTTTTTCTCTTTTGTCTCTTCCAGATTTATCATTGTTGCTTTTTTAGGCTCCTCTGAAGGTGCAACGGGAATATCTGGAGTAGCGATAAAATCAACATTGCTTTGTGAAATAGGTGTTTCATTTGTATGTCGTACGCGTTTATTAACATCAATTTCATATCTTGTGTAAGCATTTGCTGAGTACATAAGAAGACCGACAGCACTTGAATATTCAGGGCCTCTTAATGAATCAAACAGTCCATTCATCTCAATAGGTTTTGCAAGTCTTACCGGCATTGAACCAAATGTTGCAATAGCCAAGTCTCTAATGCCGTCCATCTTGGAAAATCCACCGGTGAGTACAATACCTGCACCGATTTGATCTTTTAATCCACTGTTTTCAATAAACTGTGCTAGAATCATCAGTGTCTCTTCTACACGGGCAAAGATGACATTATGTACAACTTCTAAAGAGACTTCATGTGTTGTATTTTCATCACCAATGATTGGTAGCTCTATAAGTTCGTTACTTGGTGTGAGTAGTGAACCATATGTTAATTTTACTTTGTCCGCAACATTAAGCGGAGTATGGAGTGCCATAGACAAATCACTTGTCACATGGTTTGAGCCTACACCTAAAAACTCATTATAACGTACAGAATTTCCAGAATATATTGCTATGTTACTTGTATTGCCGCCCATATCAATAACAGCAGCACCAAGCTCTCTCTCATCTTCGTTCAGTGTTGCTATGGTTGAAGCATAACTGTTGAGAACAATATTTTCTACTTCAATACCTGCACCTTTAACTGCTTTTTTGAGATTGTTCAGGTTTGATTTTTGTGTAGTGATAATATGTGTCTCAACTTCAAGACGAGAAGCATTCATACCGAGTGGGTCTTCTATGTAGTCCTGGTCATCTACCTTAAAGTTAAAAGGCAAGGCATGGAGAACTTCATACTCATTTGGAATATTTGCATTATAAAGAGAGGTGTGCATAACACGTTTAATCTCTTCAAGAGAGATCTCTTTACTTTGAATATTTACAATACCATTTGAGTTCAGACTTTTTGTATAGGCGCCAGACATAGAAACTATTGCACTGGTGATGGAGTTTCCTGAAACACGTTTGGCATCTTCTACTGCAGTTTTAATACTTCTTGATGCCAACTCAATGTTAGTAATGCTCCCTTTTTTTAATCCTTGAGCTTTTGTAGTACCGGCTCCTGTGATAGAAATAGAGTTATCATTGCTTATTTCAGCAGTTATTGCACAAATTTTTGTAGAGCCAATATCGATGGCTAAAACAGTTCTACTCAATTTAGAGTCCTTTGATATATATCTCAGTTTGGTACATATTTTGAAGTTTTTTGATTAAACCCTCATTGAAGATTGCACTTTTGAGTTTACTCATTTCACCATTCAATTTAATGTTAGTGTTAGGAAGCATTTTTTGTTCCAAAATGTTATATAAAACAACATTTCCATTATTAAGTGTTATGAAACCTTTTTTCTTATCACTAACAAAAAGTTTTTGTAAAAAATCCGTAGCTTCTGTTTTATTTAAATTTTTAAATTTATCAGCTGCATCTACTGTTATAAACTCTGTCGTTTCTCCAGAGAAACTTTTTATAGATTTTGTAGCAATTTTTATGATTGTCTTTTTTCTCATCTCTTGTGTATAGAGTGGCAACAGATCTTTTTTTGCCTCAGAAAAACTTTTCGCATGAGCCGGTGTGATTTTTGTAAGTTTAAAAATATAATACTTGTCATCGACAAGGATTGGTTTCATAAAAGGTGCTGCTAAAGAGCGTTTAGAAATTTTTTCAAGTACTTCAGCTGTAAAAGGATTATTTGATACTGAAATATTTGTATCTACGGGAGTGATGTTCTTGTCAAGTCTTCCTTTTTTAAACGCAATATACGTTCTTAATGACTGGTCTTTTGTTGTTTTCTTGTTAAGTTCTTGAATAATTTGCGCTTTTGCTGCATCTAAAGAGAGGACTTTTCCGTCTTTGCCTTTAAAATGAGTTCTGTTGTCTTGATAGTATTGTGAAATCTTCGCAGCATCATACTCTTTTTGGATAGGTGCTTGGGTAATAAATGTCACTCCATATACAATATCGCTCATAAAATCATTCTTTCTTGTTTGCCAAAAATCTTTAAGTTTTTCATCACTGATATCAATTTTTATCTCATCCAAAGAGAGAAGTTTATAGTTGATTTTATCTGCAATTTTAAACATTGAAGCAATGATGTTTTTTTCATTTTCTGAAACTGTTACAGGTAGAAGTTTGAGTGTCTTTTCAGTGACTAACTCTTTTTTGAGCTCTTTTTCATACTCTGTAGGTGTCAGTCTGTTTTGAGAAAGTACCTGTTTGTAAATTTCGGCATTAAAAAGACCATCTTTTTGAAAGGCTTTTTGAGACTTCAAAAAATCTACAACTTCTTTGTCTGAGACTGTAAGGTCATATGATTTTGCAAGATTTAATATTAGTGCCTGTTGCACCAGACTTTGCAATGCTTGTTTGTCCAGGCCAAACTGCTTTGCCTTTTCTTGGTCAAAATTCCCTTGAAAAGCCTGGTTGTATTTAGCATACAGGCGTGAATATGCCTTTTGCAGCTCCCCTTGAGATATTTCAATATCTCCTACTTTTGCCACTGCACCGGCTTTGTCTCCGTAACTGTATTGCCCCCATCCAACAAAACCCGCACCAACAAAAGCGATCGTCGAAATCCAAATAGTTATTATCAGCCACTTTTTGTGTCTTTGCATCCACGTAATCATATAAATTATACCTTCTTTCTCAAATTTACGTAATTCTATGTAAATTCGTATTAAAACTTGATAAAGATGGCCTGCATTGCTATAATTTGCAAATGAAAAATGAAGAATTAAAAAACAGGGACCTGGATGTTGTTTGGCATCCCTGTACACAAATGAAAGATCATGAAACATTGCCGTTGATTCCTATTGAAAAAGCATATGGTATATATCTGGAAGATTTTGAAGGAAATCGATATATAGATGCTATTAGTAGCTGGTGGGTCAATATGTTTGGACATACTAACGGTTATATTAATTCCAAGATAAAAGAGCAGCTAGATAGACTTGAACATGTCATACTTGCAGGTTTTACGCATGAGCAGGTTGTTAAGCTTTCAGAAAGACTTGTAAAACTAACACCTCCAAATTTAGATAAATGTTTTTACTCCGACAATGGTTCTTCTGCTGTTGAAGTTGCACTCAAAATGAGTTTTCACGCTCATTTGAATGATGGCATAACAAAACCGCTTTTTGTATCACTAACAAACTCCTATCATGGAGAGACCATCGGTGCACTTAGTGTTGGAGATGTAGAGCTGTATAAAGAGACCTATGCTCCTTTACTTCTGGAAACTATCCAAACACCGGTACCAAAAGATATGAGTATCGAAGCAGCCGAAGATGCGGCAAAAGAGTTTGAAGAGCTTTGTAAAAAGAGAGCAGATGAAATCAGTGCCATTATAGTTGAGCCTCTGATTCAAGGTGCAGGTTATATGCATATGTATCATCCTGAGTTTTTGGTGCTGCTTCGTGCAATATGTACAAAATACAATGTGCACCTGATTGCCGATGAAGTAATGGTCGGTTTTGGTCGTACTGGTGAACTTTTTGCCTGTAGTAAAGCCAATATATCTCCCGACTTTTTAGTACTCTCAAAAGGATTGACCGGTGGATATTTACCGCTTTCAGTTGTGCTTACATCAAATGATATTTATGCGAAATTTTATTGTGACTATAACAAACACAAGGCTTTTTTACACTCTCACTCATATACAGGAAATGCACTTGCCTGTGCTGCTGCAAATGCAACGTTGGATATTTTTGAAAATGAAAATATTATAGAAAAAAATAGAGTTCTCTCAGAATATATGGGACAAAAACTAAAGCAGTTTAGTCTACTAGAAAATGTGCAAGAAGTTCGCCAGACCGGAATGGTGGCCGTTGTTGAACTTAAAGGTTATACAGCTGAGCAGAGAATAGGGCTTAAAGTATATGAGTATGGATTAAAACATGGTGTTCTTTTACGTCCTTTAGGACACATAGTCTATTTTATGCCTCCTTATGTTATAACAAAAGAGGAGATAGATATTATGATGGATGTTGCCTTAGAAGCGGTTAGAGAGCTTTAGTCAAATTCAAAAGTTGCAGAAGTATTGTTAAGCATTAAGAGTCTGCAGCTCTTTTCTAGTATGGCGAGTTTTTTTGCCATATCGTGTAAATCTCTGCTATAGGCATAGACGCCATAGCCTTTGATGACTATAATATTTGTTTTTTTTGTCTGAAAGTAGTGTGTGATTTCACTTTGTGCTCTGTCATACCAGTCATCAAATTGTTTTGGATTATAAATCTCTATAGAGCCTATTTCACTATATCCAAAATAATCCATCGGTGTGATAACATTATGATTGAGTGAATATGCTGTTGTAAATTGCGGCATGGTAAAGCAGATGTATTTTGCTTCAGAAATATTGGAGTAGATGCTGTAGTGAATATTTGCATCGATACTTGCCTGTTTCCATCTGTAATCTTTTTTAAAATAGAGTTCGATAAGATTTTTTTCATTAATTGCATCAAAAATAGCTTCTTTGGTATTTATGATAAAACGGCTTGTCTCTGTTTTTGCAGAGATTGAACCATGATAAATACCAAAAAAATCTTTTCTAAACATAGAGAGTGAAAGATTTGAAAGCTGTTTTTTTAGATGCGTTTTATTCATACTCTATTTAAACCAGTTTTTCATCTTATCAATAACAGAATCCAAGATCGTCTCATGCGGTTTAGATTCTATTCCAAATGACTCCTGCAGTTTTTCCAGAAGTTCGAGTTGTTCATCATTGAGTTTTTTCGGATATTGGATATTTACTACTGCTATAAGATTACCTTTACCGTGGCCGTGAACATCTTCTATTCCTTCGCCCCTAAATGTAAATCTCTGTTTGTCTTTTGTCCCGATGTCAAGTTTGAGTTCCAACTCTCCTGTAAGAGATGGTATAGTTAGGGTATCACCTTTAATCGCCTGTGTAAAGAAAACAGGAATTTCAATATAAATATCGTTCTCATCTCTGATAAAATGTTTGTCCGGTTTTACTTCAAAAGTTACATACAAATCACCACGATGTCCTTTTTTACCGATATTTCCTTTGCCTGATACTCTTAAACGGTTACCGCTGTCAATACCTTTAGGAACATTGATTTTTACATTCTCACGTATCTCTTCATAACCGTGGCCGTTACAATTTTTACATGGATCTGCAGCTGAAGTTCCGCTTCCGTTACAAACAGGACATGTTTGAGAAAAAGTCATAAATCCCTGTTTCATATAGATTTGACCCTGTCCTTTACATTGTGGACATGTAGAGAGTTTACCGTCTTTTGCCCCGGTACCTTTACATTTTTGGCAAGGTTTTTTGTATGTAAATTCTATCTCTTTTTCACAGCCAAATACAGCTTCATTGAAGTTGATATACATCTCTACATTAATATCAAGCGGGTATTTGTCCATATCAGCAGGGTTTTGACGTCTTCGTCCACCGCCTCCAAAGCCACCACCAAACATCTCTTCAAACATACTTCCCAAATCATCAAAGGCAGAAGATGAGTGTGCACCGCTGCCACCCATACCTTGAAGCCCCTCTTTTCCGTAACGGTCATAGATACTTCTTTGTTGATCATCACTAAGACACTGGTATGCTTCATTAACCAGTTTAAATTTATACTCTGCCTCTTTATCTCCGGCATTTTTATCCGGATGATACTGTTTTGCCATTTTTCTATATGCTTTTTTAATAGTCGTCTTATCTGCATCCCTCGATACTTCTAATATTTCATAATAGCTTAGATTTTCCATTGTAATAAGATCCTATTTAAATTTTGGTGGAATTATACCAATTTTATAGTTTAAAAATAAATAATTTGATGTTATAATTCCTTTTATGAAAACTAATACTATATTACTCTTTTTTCTCTTGTTGGTTTTAGGCTGTTCAAAACAACCAAAACTACACTTAAAAGAGCTTCCCAATACCTCTTTAAAAGCTACTGCGTTTAGTGAATTACCTGAAATTCAAAAGATTGATTTTCAAAAAGTTGTTGATAACTTTATTTATGATTGTCAAAGTGCAAAGGCACAAAAACTTTATAGTGATTTATGTCAAAAAGCTAAAGAGACGCAGAGTGCTCAAGAGTTTATTTTACAAAATTTTCAAGCTTATCGAATTTACGGGAAAGATAATAGAACTGAAGGATTACTTACTGGGTATTTTGAGCCGGAGATAGATGCCTCATTACAAAAAGATGAATATTATCAATATCCACTATATACGACGCCTAAAGATTTAATAGAGGTAGATTTAAGTTCTATCTATCCAAACTTGAAACATTATAGACTTCGAGGACGAATAGAGGGAAATAAACTTGTTCCGTACTATACCCGAGCAGAGATTAAACGCAGTGATATCAACAGTTCTGTTATATGTTACTGTAAATCAAAAATTGACAGATATTTTTTAGAGGTACAGGGTTCAGGTAAGGTGCTTTTGGATGATAACTCAACATTTTATGTCGGTTATGACAATCAAAACGGACATAAATACAAGTCAATTGGAAAGTATCTTGTAAAAAATGGTGAGATATCCCAACAAGATATCTCTTTGCAGTCCATCCGGGCATGGTTGGAGGCACATCCTCAGAGAGTTGATGAGGTACTGAATAAAAATAGAGCAATGGTTTTCTTTTCTAAACGCAGTAGAGGTGCAACCGGAGCACTAGGTCTTGAGTTACGTGCAAAGAGCTCAGTTGCAGTCGATAGTAAGTATATTCCACTTGGAAGTATGTTATACTTGAGCTCAAATTTTAATACTCAAAAGATAGATAAATTTGTCTTTGCACAGGATGTTGGCGGTGCTATTAAAGGGGCTTTGCGAGTTGACTACTTCTTAGGAAGTGGAGAAGATGCTCTGAATATTGCAGGTACTTTAAAATCACCGCTGCGTTTGTGGATAATACTACCTAAAGAAAAAAGATTTATGAATGAATAGCTCTCTTGAAAAATTTAATAGACTTGTGGATGCTCTGAGTGAACTTCCTACAATTGGCAAAAAGTCTGCTACAAGGCTTGCCTACTATATGATAATGAATGATACATATACCGGTATAAAAATATCACATGCTATTGAAGATGCAATAGGCAGTTTGAAAAAGTGTAAAGAGTGTGGAGGTATGAGTGAAGATGAGTTATGTCATATATGTTGTGATGAGTCTAGAAACGCCTCCTTTTTATGTATAGTAGAGAATGCCAAAGATATTTTGCTTTTGGAAGAAAATGGTCTCTTTGATGGAAAGTATTTTGTTTTGGACTCTTTAGAGGAGCTGCGTATCTCCCATTTGGAAGATATTGCCAAAAATGGTGTAAGTGAGATTCTTTTTGCTTTAACTCCTTCGATTTCAAATGATGCGGTTATTCTCTATATTGAAGATAAGTTAAGTAAATACAATATAAGTTTTTCAAAAATTGCACAAGGAGTTCCAACAGGTGTAAGTTTAGAGAATATAGACCTGCTTTCACTGACAAGAGCATTAGAAGATAGAGTCAGGGTTTAGATATGATAAAGATTATTGGAATATTATTTCTTATGTGTATGCAACTGTTAGCGGTGAACATGGATGATTTTGAAACTATAGATCTTGATAAAGTAAAGAGTGATAGTTCAAAAGCGAGTATGCAAAATTGGTTGGATGATATTTTTGGTCTTCAACCATATAAAGCAAATTATATTTTACCTTTTGGTATCGCTGACAAGCCTTATATCTCTCCTTTGCCTGATGTAGTTACTTATGATAAAAAAGAAGCAGAGATTCAAGTTAGTTTGAAATTAGAGGTTGCACATAACCTTTTAGGTTTCGATGCAAAATATTATTTAGCATACACTCAGCAGGCTTTTTGGCAGATATATATCTACTCTTCTCCTTTTAGAGAAAGCCTATACAACCCTGAAGGGTTTATGGTGATTCCAATTAATGATAAAGGATCTATTTTTCAAATACGTTCTCTAAAAGTTGCTATTGCACATAAATCAAATGGACAGCCAAATACATCAGATATACCGGAGTTCAATGGTTTCAATCTTTCAAAAAGTATAAATTATTTTTATTCAACATTGAGATTGCAGCATAAGAGTCTTATAACTGATTTGACCCTGCTGTTACCATTTCCGGGGACAGATAATCTCAGTGATAATCCTGATTTAATGAAATATTTGGGTTATACAAAGGCTAAATTTACATATTTTCATAATAAAAATATGTTTAGCTTGATGTTAAGAGGTCATATAGAAACACTAAGAGGAGCAGCAGAAGCAACATACTCTTATCCGTTAAGAAAAGACAAATCTTATTTTTATATGAAGTTTTTTAGTGGATATGTAGAATCATTGATAGATTATAATCATAATATTACAAAGCTTTCTATTGGTGTGAGCTTTTCAAGATAACTTAAAGCTCAAAGCTTTTTTGCATATATTTTTTTATCTCATCTTTGTTAAGTGTGGCAGAGGTGAAAAGCTCATTTGCCAAGACACCTTGTCCTAAAAGCATATCTGCTCCATCTTTATAGGTGATGTTCTTCTCTTGTGCCAGCTGCAAAAATGGTGTCACTTTTCCATAAATAGCATCAGCAATGTATCTTGTGTTGGCAAAGATACTCTCAAGCAGCTCTTTTGGTGCTGGAAGTGAATCATCTTCGAGTCCGGCACTTGTAGTGTTAATGACCAAATCATAAGAATCTACTTGAAAATTACTCCATGAACTTGTTAGGCATCCGAAATTTTGAAAATATTGTAATCTTTTTTCACTTCGATTTAAAATGGAAACATTGAAATTCTCTTGCAAAAAACGAATTGCCAGGGCTTTTGCCGTACCGCCTGCACCTATAATTAAGATTTTTTGAATATCTTTAAATTCACTGATTGAGTAGAGAAAACCGTCTGCATCAGTGTTATAGCCAATAAGTCTGCCATTTTCATTAATGAGAGTGTTTACAACACCTATTTTTTTAGCAAAACCACGTACTTCATCACAAGCTTCATAAGCTGCCTCTTTATGAGGAACTGTTACATTTGCACCACTGAGTTTTAAACGAAAGAAAGTCTCTTTAAGTTTTGAAGAGTCTTTTAGAAGGGTTCGGGTATAACAAGCTTTATAACCCAAGTGCTTGAAAACACTGTTATGCATCAAAGGGCTTCGTGAGTGAGAGACCGGATTGCCAAATATGGAAAAAAGCTGCATTATTTTTTATCTAAATCTTCAAGAGAGTGAATGAGCGCACCGAGTTTGTTGTTTACTTCCAGGTACTCCAACTCATTTTGACTGTCAGCAACAACGCCTGCACCGGCTTGAAGCACAACTTTATCTTCTTTTACCATAGCAGTACGGATGGTAATTGCACTGTCCATATTGCCATCAAACCCGAAGTATCCAACACTACCACTATAGAAACCGCGTTTGATCCCTTCATACTCTGCTATTAACTCCATAGCACGTATTTTTGGAGCTCCTGTCATAGTTCCGGCTGTAAAAGTTGCCATAAAAAGATCGAACATATCTTTATCTTCATTTATTTGAGCAACAACATCAGATACTATATGCATAACATGTGAAAATCTCTCAATATGCATAATATCTTCAACTTTCACTGTTCCGGTCTGTGCAACCCGTCCTACATCATTGCGACCAAGGTCGATGAGCATAAGATGCTCTGCCAACTCTTTTGGATCGCTTAACAGCTCCTCTTCAAGCTCTTTATCTCTCTGTTTTGTACTGCCTCGTTTACGTGTCCCTGCAATAGGACGTAAGAGTATCTCACCCTCAGTGAGTCGCACCATAACCTCAGGTGAAGAACCGACTATACTGAACTCTTCATACTCCATTAAGAACATATAAGGTGATGGATTTTTAGTTCGTAAAATTCTATAAAAACTAAAAGGGTCAACTTTGATATGACGTGTAAAACGGTTTGTCATAAGTATTTGAAAAACATCACCACTTTTAATCATCTCTTTTGATTTGTCAATCATCTCAAAGAACTTCTCCTTTGAGTGAGCAAAAGTTCCTTTGTCTGTACCGATATTATAGATTCTGTGCTTATATGTGTATGTTCCTTTTAATTCATCTTGAATAGTCTGAAATTTGTCTGCATACTCTTTAAGGGTAGATATAAGTGTAATTTGATGGTTTTTATGTGAGTAGACAAGCACTAGTTTTGGCAATATCAAATCTAAATCAGGAGTATGTAGTTCATCAGTTAAATCATCCATAAAAGTTTTAAGTTTAGGTTCAAAAACTTTTACCATATCATAACCGATGTACCCGATAAAGCCATCAACATAGCCGACATTAAGCTCTTTAGTTGCTTCTTTGTAAAGAGTAGTATCTATCTTTTGATAATACTCCTTGAGAAATTCAAAAGGATTTTCATCTATCGTTGTAACCTTTTTGTCTTTATCAGTGTAGATTGTTTTATCATTTATATATTGAAGACGCTCTCTTGCTCCAATACAGATAAAACTATAGTTTCCTTCACTTTGTCCGGCACTCTCAAAAAGATATGTGATTTCATCTGCAAACATATCTTTGAGTTTTGAATAGACTGCTATTGGAGCAAGTTGGTCGAGTATAAATTGGTTTGAATGTATCAATTTTTGCCTTACGTGATTATTATAATTTTACTAAAAATGCTCCACGCTCAACTTTTGAGCGTAGTATTGCTTTGGCTTTTTTAGCCTCTTTTAGAGTATTAAATGGTCCTACCAATACTTTATTGATATTTTTAACTTTATGATAAGAGTAATGGTACCCCAATTTTGTTATGGAATTTAAAAACTTTTTATTTGGTGTATATTTTGAAAATGAACCAACCTGAATGAAATAAGCGTGAGAAGGAGGTGTCGTTTTTACTCTTGTTGGAGCTTTTTTTGTAACTTTAGGCTGCACTTTTTTTTCTGCTGCTTTTGTCTCTTTTGCTACAATAGTATGTTTAACAGGTTCTTCAATGACTTCACTTTGAGCTGTTGCACTCTCTTCTTTGAGTTTTTTTGCAATATTGTCAAGATTGCTTTCATCTTGTGTATCCTCCTGAACTACCGGAACATCTTCAAAAAGAGGTTCTTTGTCGAGTTCATTTTCAGAAGCTGTTTGTGCTTTTGGTTCAGGAGGAAGAACAGCTTGAGGTAAATTGCTTGTTCCTTTGGAGTTAATGGAGTTCATAAGCATTACAACAACGATTAAAACAACACCCAGTGTAGCAATAGCCAATATGATTTTTTTATTGGAGTTTGATGAGCCACCTTTGTTTAGTACAATGTCACTTAATTCGTTTTTCTCATCCATAATTTCACCTCAATCTTTTATTTGTTCAATAATACCAAAAATATTATAAACTTACAAGTTAGTCCATTGTATTACATGTGTTTTGACCAAGAAGCACCACGCTCTTTTGCATAGACCTCATAAGGAAGTGTTAAAATATTGTATTCATCAGGCATATCATTATTTGGAAAAACTTTCCATTGTTTTGGTTGTTTTGCAGCAAGTTTCATACTAATCATTTTACCAAGCTGAATAGCTTCTTGCAGCGTAGTATGACCCTTGTGAATGTAAAGGTGCAGATGACCTTTTGTTTTTGTTTCATACGCTGTAAAGTTAATGTATCCCTCTTCACGAAGTAAAAGCTGTGCTCTATGATAAAATCTCTCCGGATCTCTTCCATTATAGTCAATAACGATATTTTCAACAATACCTTTTTTGTCTACGACGGAGTGTGCGACAGTAATTTCACCTTTGAGGTGCTTATTGATTACAGATTGATTTAGGGGTGCATTTACTTTTTCAAATTTATTATAAAAAGTACGCCCTTTGAATGAAATTTTATCCACTACTGAATCACGTTTGATCCAGTAGTGGTCACTGACCATTTTTATAAGTTTTAAATCCATGGCAGTCATCATAGAACCTTAATATGTCGGTTGGTTGTAGATTACAAAATTTTGTGCAAGTTCTTTTAACTCTTCTTTGATTTTTGCCTGTAATTCTGTATTAGTGATATCATCTAAAACATCAGCCATTTTGTTCGCTATTAGTTCAAACTCTTTCTCTTTCATACCGCGAGAAGTAAGTGCAGGTGAACCTACACGGATACCAGATGTTACAAATGGAGAACGTGTCTCACCAGGAACAGTGTTTTTGTTTACTGTAATACCTGCATTACCAAGTGCAGCATCAGCCTCTTTTCCTGAGATCTCTTTGCCTACAAATGAGACAAGTACAAGATGGTTGTCCGTTCCGTCACTTACTACATTGTATCCGCGTTTCATAAGTACATCTGCAAGTACTGCTGCGTTTGCTTTGACCTGTTTAGCATACTCTTTCCACTCTGAGGAGAGATTGTGTTTAAAACCAACAGCCTTTGCTGCGATTACATGAACAAGTGGTCCACCTTGAAGGGCAGGGAAGATTGCAGAGTTGATTTTTTTAGCTATATCTTCATCATCTGTCATAATCATACCACCACGAGGACCGGCAAGTGTTTTATGTGTAGTTGTTGTTACAACATGAGCGTGAGGGAAGGGGCTAGGGTGCTCACCGGCAGCTACAAGTCCTGCGATATGTGCGATGTCGGCAAAAAGGATTGCACCGACTTCATCAGCAATCTCACGGAATTTTGCAAAATCAATCTCACGTGCATAAGCGGATGCACCACAAACAATGATCTTAGGC
Source organism: uncultured Sulfurimonas sp. (assembly GCA_964499805.1). Lineage (GTDB taxonomy): Bacteria > Campylobacterota > Campylobacteria > Campylobacterales > Sulfurimonadaceae > Sulfurimonas. Next base: position 53,635 of record CAZCMR010000001.1, on the reverse strand, counting down.
TGAACTATTTTAGCAATGTCTAAAACTCTTTCATAGTTAATACGTCCGTCTAATTCAACTCCATACGTAAAACTTGAATAGTTTTTACCGGAGAATGATGGTTTTGAACCGTGTGTCAGGTGTCCACCGTGGCTTAAATCCATACCAAGAAGTTTATCACCGGCTTTAAGAAGTGCTGCATATACTGCACCGTTTGCCTGGCTTCCTGAGTGGGGTTGTACATTTGCATATTTACATCCAAAAAGCTCACATGCTCTGTCAATAGCTAACTGTTCAACACCGTCTGCATATTCACATCCGCCATAGTAACGTTTTGCAGGATACCCTTCAGCATATTTGTTTGTAAATACACTTCCCATAGCTTCCATTACAGCCGGAAGTGTGAAGTTCTCAGATGCAATCATCTCTAAATGGTCAGTTTGTCTCTCTAACTCTTTTTCGCATAAATTGTATACTTCTTCGTCAAACTCTTTTAAAAAACTCATTGCCTATAATTCCTTGTTAAAATAATATTGTGTAGATTATACAAAAAATATGATAATATAGTTCTGAATGATTGTCCCTAGCTTTAGTTTAAGATTGTAGACAGGAGTTTGTGATTTGTGTAACACTCTGAGGTTTTGCAAAATAATAACCTTGAAAATAGTGACAGCCAAGCTCTTTTAGTTTATCATAATGTTCTTTTTTTTCTACTCCCTCAGCAATAACCTGCATATCAATGAGAGAACCTAGGTATATAATGGATTTGATAATTTGGATATCTTTTTCATTGTTAAACATATTCATTACAAATGACTGGTCGATTTTTATCTGATCGAGTGGAAATATTTTAAGATATTGAAGAGAAGAGAAGCCTGTACCAAAATCATCTAAAGAGAGTTTAAAACCTAAAACTTTAAGTTTATGCATTTTTTTTGCGATACTCTTTTGATTTTCAACAAAAAGGGATTCTAAGAGTTCTAATTTTATTTTTTTTGGATCAATATTGTACTTATTGACTACTGTTTGTAATTTAGGAACAAAATCGCTTCTGTTAAACTGTTTTGCACTTACATTTATAGCTATAACCCACTCTTTGGCAATTGCGTTCTTTTGCCAGAGTTTGAGTTGCTTACAAACTGCATCAATAACCCAATCTCCTATGTCGACTATTAGATCTGTTCTTTCAGCTATTGGTATAAATTTATGCGGAGGCAGTAAACCAAGTTTTGGATGTCTCCAGCGTATTAAAGCTTCGGCACCAAGAATAGTGTCATTTTGGTCATACTGTAATTGATAAAAAAGTTCAAGTTGATTCTCTTTTAGTGCGACAAGTAAACCTTCAAAAATATTGAACATCTCTTTTGCATATGTTTCATTTGCTTCATCAAAGTAAACGATTTTTTGATGAGATTCTCTACCAATTTCCAAGGCAATATCTGTATGTTTTAGGATTTCTAGCGGATTTTTTTCATAATGAAAAATATCAATACCTATATGTACCTCAGGTTTTAAAAGTTTCCCTTCAATCGTAACGGTATCAGATAAAATTGTAACAAGAACATCTGCAATATTCTGTGTCTGAAGCAGTGCATCTTTTTTATTTTGGCTGATATTTTGATAATAAAGTATAAAGTCGCCCATACTTATACGGGCACTTAAGGTGCTGTCGCTGAAGTGCTCTTTCATATGTTTTGCAAACTCTTTGAGTAAAAGATCACCATACTTATAGCTATATGCATGATTGATAGACTTAAGGTTTGTCAATTTTATATAAAAAAGACTATTCCATGTCTCACCGTCTGCTTTTAAAATTTTTTCTAACTCTTTTAAAAAACCATTTTTATTGAGAAGCCCTGTCAATGCATCATACTGAACTAGAAATGCAAGTTGTTCCTGCGCCTTGTCTCTTTGCTGTATAAAATCAACTATTTTGGTAAATATAATATTTATCTCTTCATAAAGTTTACCAATTTCATCATCATATTTACCTTTTATTTTGTAATGCTTCATATTGTCCTGAAATTCAACTTTTTCTAAAAATTGGACTAAATATAAAAGAGGTTCACTGAAATGTTTTACATACGAGCGTGTTACAAAGAAAGAAAATAATAAAAAGACAAGTAAAAAAAGTAATAAAACGAGAAAATCATCTTGAAATATTTCAAATAAAGTTTCTATTTCAAATTCAAAATAGAGTTTTCCATAGGAGGTATCATTATAGTTAAGCTGTGTTGATGTGGAAAACTTTTTACCTGTCTCTATTTTTTTAGAAGCATTATAAAGAAAGATTTTTTTATTTTCCTTATTGTATAAAATGACTTTGTATATCTGAGGAAAAGCTTGCAGTTTTGTGGTTAAATCACTTGCTGTATGAATGTCATCCAGTAGTATCAGTCGAAGAAAATCCTGTGATAAAACTTGCGTGACATCTTTTGCTAAAAGTATACGTTCTTGCTTTTGATTATATACATACCAACTGACAAAAAGGATATATCCTGTCATTATAATGATAGAAACAAGGGTGAAAATAGCTTTTATAAATTTTTTCTGGATTGAACCTTTGTACGTTGAGGTTGTCATAATCAGGGCTTATTGACTTTTGTCTCTATAGGAAGTTTTGTATCATTACCCCAGTCAAGCCAAGAACCATCATAGACAGAAACTTTATAACCGAGTTTTTGAAGTACCAAAAAATTCATAGCTGCATCAGCTCCATCTTCACAATACAAGATTACAGGTTTGTCATGAGGTAATTTTTCATATACTTTTTTAAGTTGATTAAAATCTTTAATACTGCTTTTTGAACTGTTTTTAACGTATGTTAAACTTCCTGGAAAATTGAACGCTTTGGGAATATGTCCAGATCGTTTTGCATGTGATTTTTTACCGACATAAAATTCAAATGGACGCCCATCTATAATATATGCTTTTCCTATCGAGGTTAAAACATCAAGCTTTGTGTCTAAAAGGGTATTGTTTATTTTTGGTGCGAAATCTTTATATGGAGGTTTATATATCTCTTTTGTTATAGGAAGTGCTTTTTTCTCCCAGTTTCCAAAACTTACTTTTAAAATACCGACGTTATCTGCTCCTAAAACTTTACTGATCCAGTAAAACCTTGCTGCCCAAATAGGGCTAATACCTCCATATACAACGATTTCACTCTTTTCATCTATACCTGCTTGGCTAAAAAGCTCTTTGAGGTTTGAGAGTGGAGGCATAAGCATTTTTGAGCCATAGAAAAGTTTTTCAAACGCAGGAATATTTACGGCTTTTTCTAGATGTCCTTTTTTAAAAAGATTTGCATCACGTACATCAATAATTACCAGAGATTTGTCGTTGTAATGTGTTTGCAACCATGTAACAGGTACAACGTCAGGAATTTTTGCAATTACAACACTTGCAAGAAACACTACTATCACTAAGTATCTCATCTAACTCTCCAAATTATTTTCTAATACGTTACATTCTATCTTATAACAGCTTAATCAATATTCAAAAGTGAAAAACATAGTTATACTTAAAGGATAATAATTTTTCCTTTAAGTATAACTATGTAACAATAGCTCAATCTAAGTATAAAAGGATCTAAAATGAGACAGTATGAATCGTACAGATGTAACAAATGTGGCAATATTGTAGAAGTCCAAAATGTTGGTGGTGGTGAACTTCACTGTTGTGGAGAAGCTATGGAGATGATTACTGAAAATCTCACTTTAGTAAACCTTATGAAAGCAGTTGCCGGCGAGTCAATGGCAAGAAATAGATATGAGTTTTATGCAAAAGTTGCGCAAAAAGAGGGTTATAGAGATATAGCGGCACATTTTCAAAGAGCTGCAGATAATGAAAAGACACATGCAAAATTACAATTGGCTCTTCATAATCGTATGAAGTTTGAAAGAGAAAATAACTTTGGTTCTACAGAAGAAAATCTTCAAGATGCCATTAATGGTGAAAACTATGAAAATACAACTATGTATCCTGATTTTTCAGCTATTGCAAAAGAAGAGGGACACAGAGAAGCAACAACACTCTTTAAAAACATTGGAAAAATAGAAGTAGAACATGAAAAGATGTATAGAATGCTTTTAGAAAGAGTTACATCACATAAAGAATTTATCAGTGATAATGAAGAAGAAGTTTGGATTTGTGAAGTGTGTGGACATATTCATTATGGGAAAAAAGCACTTGACATCTGTCCTGTTTGTAAACATCCTCAAGCGTATCAATCCCGTTTAGTAGAGCCAAAGTAGGTTCTACAGAGGTAAGATTATTCATCTTCCTCTTGGCATTGATCTTCTGCGACAGGTTTCATAGCAGGAAAGAGGAGTACATCGCGGATGCTATGCTCATTTGTAAGAAGCATAACAAGTCTGTCGATTCCAATTCCTTGACCTGCTGTTGGTGCCATACCGTAGCTGAGTGCTTCAACAAAATCACTATCCATCTCGTGGGCTTCATCGTCACCACAATCTTTAGCTGCCATTTGCCCTTCAAAACGCTCTAGCTGATCAAGAGGATCATTTAGCTCCGAAAATGCATTTGCTATTTCACGTCCGGCAATAAAGAGCTCAAATCTCTCAGTAATTGCAGGATTTTTGTCACTTCTACGCGCTAATGGAGAGATCTCTACCGGATACTCAGTGATAAAAGTCGGGTCTATAAGTTTTTCTTCTACAAATTCATCAAAAAGTTCACCTTGGAGTTGTCCGAGATTCATCTTTTCATTTACATCAATATTTTTAGATTTTAAAAATTCTATGATTTTTTCTCTACTGTTTACTACATCAGTCGGCACACCGCCAATAGTTGTTAATGATTCTATGAGAGGAACTTCCCGAAAGTTTTCAAAATTAACTTTCATCTCACCGTATGGAAGAAGAGTAGGGAGTTCTAAATGCTCAAAGAGGTATTGGAAATACTCTTTTGTGATTTCAATAAGGTCTTTATATGTTTTATATGCCCAGTAAAATTCAATAGATGTGAATTCAGGGTTATGTGTCGCATCCATTCCTTCATTTCTGAAGTTCCTGTTTATCTCAAATACAGCTTCAAATCCACCTACAATTAATCTTTTAAGATATAGTTCCGGTGCAATTCTAAGATATCTGTCAATTCCAAGTGCATTATGATGTGTAACAAATGGCTTTGCGTTTGCACCACCGGCGATGGGGTGCATCATAGGTGTTTCCACCTCTAAAAAGCCTTTGTCTTCAAAAAATCTTCTTGTTAAGGAGATAACTTTTGAACGGGTTTGAAAAGTTTTTCTCACTTCTGCGTTCATAATCAGGTCAAGATATCTTTTTCTGTAACGAACTTCTTTATCTGTAATACCATGAAATTTTTCAGGAAGCGGACTGATAGCTTTTGTCAAAATCTTCAGAGCATTGACATGAAGTGAGAGTTCCCCTTTTCCTGTAATAAAAGGATAACCTTCAACTTCAATAATATCACCAACTTCAATATTTTTTTTGAATATAGTGTTGTAAAAGCCTTCGGGAAGATTGTCACGTGCTACATAAATTTGTAACATACCACTTTCATCTTCAATCTTAACGAAACTTGCTTTTCCCATAATACGCAAAAATTTGATACGTCCGCTAACAGTGTAGAGGCGCGTTGCATCACGTTTATCCTCTTTTTGCTCTATATCTGAGTTTACATTTAAAAATTTCTCTACAGTCGTATTTCTTTGGGATTCATTTGAATAGGGATTAATTCCCGCTTCTCTTAAAACATTTGCTTTTTCAATTCGTTGTTGAATGAATTTATTACTAAACAATAATCTTCCTTTTTATAATTTATCTATTTTTTTCTTGACACTTTTTACAAATTCCATAAATTTGCATTGAATGGTCTTCCATCTTGAACCCAAGTTCATCAGTAATGGCATGTTGGCGTTTTTCAATCTCTTCATCAACAAATTCTGTAATCTCTCCACATTTCGTGCAGATGAGATGGTCGTGGTGCTCTTTTGCACCAAGTTCGTACTTTTTGCCTTGTGCTCCAAAAGAGAGAGAAGTTACAACCGAAGATTCCTCAAGGAGTGAAAGAGTCCTGTAAACTGTAGCGATACCAGTTTTTAATTCAGGGTACTTTTCTTGAATAAGATGATGAAGAGATTCAGGCGTGAGATGTTCATCAGAGTTGTAAAGTGTCTCTAAAATAACTTCCCTCTGAATTGTAAATTTCAAATTATTTGCTTTTAGCAGCTTTTTGAAATTTTCCAAAAGCTCTTCATATTTAATTGTTTTATCGTTAAAGTCTGTTACTATATTTGGCATTTTATTTCTCTGTTTCTTCTGCTTGTGTTTGTTGTACTTTCTGTAGTGTTTCTTCTATTGTTTTATTCACTTCATCTGTTACATGCTCTTGTATGTTCTCTTTAATAGCCTGTGTTGTTTTGTCAATAGTGGTGTTTATCTCATCATTCATCTCAACAGGATCTATCTTCATGATAAATCGACCGGTTTCAACAAGTACAGGGAAAAGTACACTTCCTTGCAGTGATGTGTCGAGCGTAGTTCTTATTGCTTTGATGTTGTAAACAGCAAAAGCAATAACAGCCGCAATAAGAAAAAATTTTCCAGCTCCAAATACAAATCCAAGAATTTTATCTATAGGACCTAAACCACTGAGAGAGCTTAGTTTTTTAAATGCAAACCCCACTATAATCATAACTATCCAAAAAGCTGCCAATGTAAATAAAAAACCAGTAAAGCTTACTGCAGAAGGATTGGAGAAGTTAAATATCATGTCACTTAAGTATTGACCGACTTCATCACCTACACGTGAGGCAATAAAAATACCACCTATAATACCTATTAGTCCAAAAACTTCTTTGAAAAATCCGTTTATTATACCTTTTAAGCCAAGTAATAAAATTATTACCGAGGCTATTAAGTCAAAATAGTTAAATTCCACTTTTTATCTCCACATTTATTTGATTTTTTCCAGAATTTTTTGATTTGTAAAGTGCTCTGTCAGCTCTCTCTATAAGTGCTGTAGGTGTATCACCTTTGTGATAGCGTGTTGCTCCTATGCTTACAGTAACGCAGAGCGATTTTCCTTTGTAAATCAAACGGTTTGAACGTACAGACTCTAAAATTCTTTGTGTGATTTCAAAGAATGAATCTTCTTTGATACGATTTAGAATGATGATAAACTCTTCGCCACCATAACGAAACAGTTTATCTCCATCACGAAGGGTCTTTTTTAAAAGTTTTGTAAGATAGATAAGAAGTTTATCTCCGGCAATATGCCCGTGTATGTCGTTTACTTTTTTAAAATCATCAATATCAAGCATAAGAAGATGCAGTTCATGTTTTAGATCTCCTTTTGCACATACTCTTTCAAGGTAGGTATCCAATGCACGACGATTGAAAATTTTCGTTAAAGGGTCGAGGTTGGAATTCTTTTCAAGTTCTTTTACCTCTTGTGTAAGTTTTGTTATGAGGTCATTTGCTTTTTGTACTTCATCTGACATATTATGTTGTAGAGCATCAAATTTCTCTTTAATTGAGGGGTAGTCAATTAGTTCATTTTTATGCTGCGTCAGTGTTTTCTTATGCTCTTTTGTAATTTGTTCGAAGGATTTATTTGTATCTCTATAAGATGAAATTGACTTTTCTGCAATCTCTTTATACGAGTTCGCAAGCAGTGCTTTTGCTTGTTCTATTGAATCTATTTGCTCATCAGACATTGTATGTATCATGTCTGAAGCACTTTTTAAATCACTAGCTATCTCTTCTTTTGTAGGGTTTTCATGTTCATCGATGTTTTTTAAAACATCATTATAAATCTGTGTTACCAAAGATTTTAAGTCATCTTTTCTCATATGTCTCCAAATAACTTTTCTCAAAAGCAATAGTATGAATTTGTGTAATTATACATTTTTAAGCATAAAAAAAGCTTTTCTGAGAGATATTTTAGCTAAAATAACAAAAATATAATTTAATAAGGTTCTATAATGAGTACTTGGAGTCCATCAAGCTGGAGAGAAAAACCGATATTGCAACAACCGACTTACCCTGATAAGGCGAAACTTGAGTCTGTATTGTCAGAGTTAAGAAACTATCCGCCACTTGTATTTGCAGGTGAAGCACGCTCTTTAAAAGAGCAACTTTCAAATGTCGCACAAGGTAAGGCTTTCTTACTGCAAGGCGGGGATTGTGCCGAGAGCTTTTCAGAGTTTCATGCAGATAATATCCGTGATACTTTTAAAGCATTAATGCAGATGGCAGTTGTTATGACATATGCAGGCGGACTTCCTGTTGTTAAAGTTGGACGTTTGGGCGGGCAGTTCGCAAAACCGCGTTCATCAGATGTAGAGACACTAGATGGTGTTACACTGAACTCATACCGTGGAGATATTATCAATGGTATAGAGTTTACAGAAAAAGCTCGTGTACCGGATCCTGAGCGCATGATTAAGGCTTATAATCAGGCAACAGCAACACAAAATCTTCTGCGTGCATTTGCATCGGGAGGATTGGCTGATTTACATCAAGTGAGTAAGTGGAATCTTGATTTTGCACACCAAAGTGAAGTTGGAGCAAAATATGAAAAGCTTGCAGAAGATATTGAAAAATCACTTCAGTTTATGGAAGCGTGTGGTGTAACATCAAAAACTTACAGAACACTGCGTGAGACAGATTTTTTTACTTCGCATGAGGCGCTCTTACTTCCTTATGAAGAGGCTTTTACACGTAAAGATTCTATTACCGGTGATTGGTATAATGTTGCTGCACATATGGTATGGATAGGGGATAGAACGCGCCAACTTGACGGTGCTCATGTAGAGTATATGAAAGGGATTAAAAATCCTATTGGTATTAAAGCAGGACCATCAATGGAACCTGATGATCTAGTAAGACTTGCACAGGCTGTAAATCCTGACAATGAGGCAGGACGTCTAAACATTATCGTTAGAATGGGTGCAAATAAAGTAGGTGAGCATATGCCGCAACTTATTCGTGCGATAGAGAGAGAAGGGCTCAATGTCGTTTGGTCATGTGATCCGATGCATGGAAATACTATCAAATCATCAAACAACTACAAAACACGTCCTGTTGATGATATCTTAACAGAGATGAAACAGTTCTTTCAAGTACATAAATCTGAAGGTACTTTTGGCGGTGGTGTTCATTTGGAGATGACGGGTAAAAATGTTACTGAGTGCATAGGTGGAAGTTTCGCTGTAACAGAAGAAGATCTTAGTTCTCGTTACCATACGCATTGTGATCCGCGTCTAAACGCAGACCAGTCACTTGAGCTTGCATTTTTAATAGCAGACTCGCTTAAAGATGCTCACAAGTAAGATTTTTATCTTACTTGAAAGATATTCTCTTTTTGTACAGTGTTAAACGCAGTACCATAGGAGATTCGTTGTTGGATTCCTCCTCTGGCAGTCAAGTCTACCACAATACCCAAATCTTTTGTTTTTATATCTTGTTCGATTGTCGTAAATATCTCATAGGCGATATCTTCTGCGTTTAGCTTTTTATCTCGCAAGGATGTGATGTACTTTTTAAAGTCTACAAGATTAAAGGTCTCACCACAACTTGTGAAGTTTACATAGAAAGTTCCACGGTATGGTTGTCCGCTTTGTGCTAAAAAAAGGAGCTCGTGTGAGAGGTACTGAATATTTGTATTTTCTACGATTTGTATCTTTTGCAGGGTCATTATCCTATCCTTTGTGGATTGAGATTACGATTTAAAAATCGGTACTTCTCTATCTCTTTGTACTTCTCTTCTTTATTAGCGTATGAAAAAGCAGGGTGGATGGAGATGTTTCCTCTTGGGTAGAAGAGTCCTATGACTTCTAGGTATTTTGGCTGCATCAAGGCTACGAGATCTTTTCCTATCTTATTGACCACATCTTCGTGGAACTCTCCGCTGTTCATAAAACTAAAGAGGTAGAGTTTAAGGGATTTACTCTCTACCATCTTCACATCCGGAATATAGTTGATGATAAGTGTGCCAAAGTCAGGTTGATTTGTCTTTGGGCACAGAGATGTAAACTCGTCTGCGTTTAGCGTTACCCAGTAGTCCATCTTGGGATGGACATTTTCAAATGTTTCAAGCAGGGAAGGGTCATACTCGTATGTGTACTGCGTTTGAGCACTTCCGAGTTGCTCTAGCTCCTTGGCTCTTTTTGCTTTGTATACTTTTTCATCCATTGTTTATCTCTTCTTCTTTTTCTTGTATCGTCAAAAGTTCTTCGACCTTTGTTTCATACTCTGCTTCGAGCTCTGCAAGCTCTTGTGCCAAAGCGCTGATACCTCTCTCTTCATAGCATGCAGGATCTGCCAGACAAATATTCATCTGCTCTATTTTCTCTTCAAGAGCATCTATCTCATCAGGGAGTTTTTCGAGAGCTATCTTCTCTTTAAAAGTAAGCTTTAGTATCTTCTGTTTTTCTCTTTTTTGCTCTTTTGGTTTCTCTGCTGCTACCTCTTTTTCCATATTTTCAAGTTCTTTGAGTTCACGTTCTAGTTCAAGATATTCTGAGTAGAGTTGGTGGGACTCCTCTATGGTCTTGTCAGCTTTAAAGATAAAGAGCTTTTTAGCGATCTTATCGACAAAGTATCTGTCATGCGAGACGATGATGACAGCACCGGGAAAGTTTGTCAGCTGTTCTTCGAGTATGTTGATAGTAGGGATGTCAAGGTCATTGGTAGGTTCATCGAGTATGAGTATGTCAACATCCTGAGTAAAGAGTAGTGCAAGTGCTACACGGTTCTTCTCTCCACCGCTGAGTACGCCTATCTTTTTATCTAAAAATTCTCGGGGAAAGAGAAAGTTTTTGAGATATCCATAGACATGCAGGTCGCTTCCGCGTACATTGACACGGTCTCCGCCGTTTGGACAGAATGTCTCTATGAGATTTTTATCATCATCAAGCATTTCACGGTGTTGGTCAAAGTAACCGACCTTGAACTCACCGCGTTTTATCTCTCCGTGTGTCGGTTCAATTCTCCCAAGCAGTGCTTTTAAAAGCGTTGATTTTCCGCTTCCGTTTGGTCCTACGATGGCGATGACATCTTTTTGCAGGATTCTAGTATTAAAATCACGTAGAAGCTCTTTACTCCCTAGAGTCAATCCCAAATCTTTGACTTCAAAGAGCATCTTTTGTTTATTGATACTTTTGTCACGGTTGAAGTGTTTGGCTTCGCGTTGGAGCTCTACAGACATTTTTCTGATTTTTGCAGGATTTGTTTTTGCTGCTTCTCTGAGCTGCATCAGACGCTCTTTTCTTCCTTCGTTGCGTTTAAGACGCGCACGTACTCCTCTTGCAAACCACTCATTTTCCCGTTTTAAGACTCCCAAAAGATTTTCATGCTGTTTTTGAAGTGTTCTGAGATATTCTGCTTTTTGGGTGAGATAATTGTTGTATCCGCCACTGTATTCACGCAGTTTACAATCTTCAACCTCTATACTTTTCGTGGCTATTCTGTCGATAAAGTATCTGTCATGTGAGATAAATACAAGAGTAAATTTCTCTTTGAGCAGAAGCTCCTCTAAAAACTCCACCATATAGACATCAAGGTGGTTGGTAGGCTCATCAAGGAGTAAAATATCTGGTTTTTGCAGAAGTAAAGAGGCCAAGGCAACACGACGCTGCTCTCCTCCACTTAAGAGTGTAATAGGTTTCTCCTCATATCTTTTGAGGTCAAAGTGTTGGATGATTCTTTCTATCTTATCATCTAAGTTCCAAGCTTTATGATGTTCTATATAACGAGAGAGTTTTTCATGTTCGTCAAGCAAAATTTTGTTTTCAAAATCCTCAGATAAAAGTAAAGAGAGCTCATCGTATCTTTTTTTCGCTGCGTTTAGCTCTTTAAGTCCTGCTTCTACAGCTTCACGCACACTATGCCCCTCTTCAAATTCAGGACGCTGATCAAGCATTTTTATCTCTAAATCATTTTTGGTGATACGTCTGCCGCCATCAGCTTCAAGTGTTCCGTTTACTATTTTCATCAATGTGGATTTTCCACTGCCATTTTTACCAATGATAACGATGCGTTCACCCTCATCCACATGGAAATCAATCTCAGTGAGAATCTTTTGTGCCGAATAGTGTTTTGAAATTTTTTGCAGGTCTACTAGTGCCATATATAAGTACTTTTTAATAAGATAATTTGTTTGTAATGATACCCTTTGTGAGGTTAGGATAAACTTTTTTTAAATATTGTTACAAATCAAGATTCTATTATTGATATTACTATAAGATACATTTTTATTTTGAAAGGATATTTTTTGGGTATATTTATACATATACATCTTATAGCTGCTATTTCATGGATTGGTGGTTCAATATTTATGTTTGTTTTAGGTGTGACACTTATTGATAAAGAGAAACAAAAACAGGTTTACCCGCATATTGGACCAATTTTTGGATATTTTGAAGTTGTCTCTTTGATTGTTTTAGTCTCCACAGGTGCTGTAATGATAAGTAATAATGGTCTTTTAGATATATTATTTAGCACTAATGATACAATTATTGTTGAAACACTGAGAAAGAAATTATGGCTTGTACTTATTATGGTGATTGCTACTGTTATTCATTTTGTTATTGCGTTTAAGACAAATAACAAAGAGAGAACGAAATTGCAAAATATTATCTCACGTGGTTCCTCTCTACTTATCTTTTTTCTAAATCTTTTTGTACTCCATTATGCGATAATAATTCGTTCGATGCTGTAGTCTCTTCATAGCAAAGTTCTTTTGCCGCAAACCATGTTGCAATTGCCTCATCAGTGTATTGATACTCTCTTTGATGGAGAGGGATGACACTGTTTCTCATTTTAGAACGTATAATTCCAACAATGATAAATGAGATTAGTAGCGTTGCTCCTGCTATAAAATAATCATAGAAATACCATGCTAAGAGTGCAGCCACAAATATACCGTATTGTAAAAAAAGTTTTATGCCAAACGCAATGATTTTGCATCTTTTTGAGTGCAAAGCGGGAGTAGGTTCTATTAAATCAATGTAGTCACTTTTCATAAAATTATTATAGCAAAAAAGAGAGCTAAATAAACTTTAGTCATATAAACTAAACTTTATTGATAAAACTTGCAACTATTAACTTTTTTTGCTAAAATACTATAAAAATTTTAGAAAAAAAGGATCTGAATTATGGCAAAACATCAATTTCAAACAGAAGCAAATCAAATTTTACAACTAATGATACACTCTTTATACTCGAATAAGGAGATTTTTCTTCGTGAACTAGTCTCTAATGCATCGGATGCACTTGATAAACTAAATATGTTGGTTTTAACCGATGAAAAATACAAGAATGTTAAGTTTGATCCACGTATTGATATTAAAATAGATAAAGAAAAGAAAACATTAACAATTTCAGATACTGGTATCGGTATGAATGAGGAGGATCTTGTTAACAACCTTGGTACTATTGCTAAGTCTGGAACAAAAGCATTTTTAGAAAACCTGACTGGAGATCAAAAAGAGGATTCAAATCTTATCGGTCAATTTGGTGTTGGTTTTTATGCTGCGTTTATGGTAGCAGACAAAGTTGAGGTCATCAGTAAAAAAGCAGGTGAAGACAAAGCCTACAAATGGGTAAGTGAAGGAACTGGAGAGTTCGAGATAGAAGATGCTCAAAAAGATTCTCACGGAACAGAGATCACAATGTATCTAAAAGATGAAGAAGAGGAATTTTTAGAGACATACCGTATTGAGAGCATCATCAAAAAATACTCTAACCATATTCCGTTCCCAATTTTTATGGATAAAGAGAAAACCATCCCGGCTAAAACTGATGATGATGGAAAAGAGATCGAGCCTGCACGTACAGAGATAGAAAATGTACAGATTAACAGTGCAAGTGCTTTATGGACTCTACCAAAGAGCGAGCTGAGCGATGAGGATTACAAAGCATTCTATGAGACAATTGCGCACTCTTCAGAAGAGCCTTTGGCATGGACACATCACAAAGCTGAAGGTGCCATAGAGTATACAACACTCTTTTACATCCCAAGTAAAGCACCTATGGATATCTACAGAGTTGATTACAAACCGGGTATCAAACTCTATATCAACCGTGTGTTTATTACAGATGATGAAAAAGAGCTTATGCCTACATACCTGCGTTTCTTACGTGGCGTGATCGATTCAAAAGATCTACCGTTAAATGTCAGCCGTGAGATTTTACAATCAAATCCTGTAATGAGCAAGATCAGAAACGCATCAGTGAAAAAAGTGCTTTCAGAACTCTCTAAAATGATGAAAAAAGATGCAGACAAATATGATACATTCTACAAAGAGTTTGGAAATGTACTTAAAGAGGGGCTCTACAGTGATTTTGCAAATCGTGAGAAGATCTTAGAACTTTTAAAATTCCATTCACTCAACTCTGATGAGATGATTACTATCGAAGATTATGTGAAAAATGTTGATGAAGAGAAAAAAGAGATTTACTATCTAACAGCTAAAACATCTCTTGAACTTCTAAAACACTCACCAGTGTTAGAAAAATTCAAATCTCGTGGAATTGATGTCCTTTTACTCAATGAAGAGGTAGATACTATCATCTTCCCTATGGTAACTGAATACAAAGAGTACAAATTGATTCCTGCTGCAGATGCGAAGTTTGAAGAGAGCGAAGAGGATAAAAAAGCACAAGAAGAGTTAGCAAAATCGTATGAAGATTTTACAAAAAAACTTAAAGAGATCCTTGGTGAAAGCGTAAAAGATGTTGTAGTTACAACTGATCTTGTGGAGTCTCCTGTGGCTATTAAAGTGGACAAGGAAGACCCGGCATATATGATGGCTCAAATGATGAAACAGATGGGACAAGCTACTGATGCGCCAGAGCCTGCACCGATTTTACAGATCAATCCAAAAAATGAGCTTATTAAAAAACTCAAAGAGACATCAGACATTAATTTGATAGAAGATGCTGCTCATGTACTTCTTGATCAAGCAAAACTTTATGACGGTCAAGAACTTGATGATACTGCAGATTTTGTAGTGCGTCTTAACAGAATTCTCTCAAAAGCATTATAATTTTTTTGAATGAGTGTGTTTTAACTATACACTCATTCAAATCTCGCACAAAAACTTCCAAATAAATTGTATATCACATAAAAATATGATATCTTATATTTATGATAAAAAAACTTGAACTTTTAAATAAATCGGTAGAAAGAGAAGATATTCAGTCTATGCTAGAGGAAGCTTCTCGTATATATACCACTTTGATTACTAATGAACTTGCTGATTTGCATTTATCAGAATATGAATACAGCCCAAAACAGGCTGTTGAAGAGTTGGGGTTAGATGAAGAGCTAATAAATGAATTGGTAGCAGATTATGTATCTCAAATTATAAAATCTTTAGTTCAATTTGAGTTCAAATTAAAGGGACTTCAAGAGTCACAAGATAATAGCAACAGTTTAAATTACACTCCCTTTAGAGAGCTTGCCCATAAAAATTTAGGTGTAGCAAGAAATTTGCGAATCAAAAATGCAGAGATACTGCTTTATGAACTGATGACAAAAGAGAATCTGGATTATCTGATGTTGTGTCTTGAAGCCTTAGAGGTCTCTACGATAAAACTCAATGTTAAACATGCCTATAATACACTCAAACTTATTGAGGTCAAAGGCAGTTTTAAAACTTAATTTTTAAGAGAGTCTGCGACCTGTTCTAATTTTCCTTTATGTTTATTGATGATTTTTGGCTGCTTTTTTTCCAAAGGCAGGGCAAAAGCCAACAGGATAAAGATAAAAGAAAAAACAGTTGCAAGTAAGATACTTAAAACTATTTTTAGTCTAAAGTCACTCATATCTAGTGGTTTTCTTGCTTTTCATTCGTCATGTAGATCCAAAATTCTTTATGTGTATAACCTTTGTTCAAGAAAAATATCTGAAGTACAGTGACTCTGTAGAGTGTTATTAGCATTTTTGCATAAGGAATGAACAGACTAAGGCTTACTAAAAGCGATTGTTGTTTATCACCTTTAGACTCCATCATCTCCTGCATCCCTATATTTTTGCTCAGGTATACTCCAAACATTATTGAAAAAACAAAGTTTAAAATTAATCCAAAAATTATATAAGCTATAAAATCTTGTTCATAAATGCCAATTATCATTATAAGTTTCCTAAATAGTTTTTATTTTTATCATTCTATCAAAATTCTATTATGAGTTCGTTTAATATAGTAAAAATATTACTAAAAAGTAACACACAGCGTAATCTGAGAATGAGAAAAGGAGTGTAAAAACTTTATTTAAACATCTTTACACTATACTAGGAGACAAATTATTAAAAAGGTAATTTTATGGAAACTAACCTCATAATGGAGGGAGTAAAGTTTATGTTTTTAGGGATGGGAACAGTGTTCACATTTCTAATTGTGATGATATTGTGTATGAATGCTATGTCATCAGTAATTAATAAATTTTTTCCCGAACCACAAGCAAGTGCGGATTCGTCATCGGCAGGTGCACAAAAAGATAAGAAAAAGATAGTTGCAGCAATTACAGCAGCAATTAAATATCATAGACAAGGTTAAGGATTATAATGGCTAAGAAATTTATAGATGTAATGGATACAACATTCAGAGACGGTTTCCAATCAGTTTTTGGCGGTCGTGTCTTAATGGATGATTTTTTTCCGGCTGTTGAAGCTGCGAAAATGGCAGGTATAAATCATTTCGAATTTGGTGGTGGAGCTAGATTTCAATCTCTCTATTTTTATTTAAGAGAAGATGCATTTGAAATGATGGATAAATTCCGTAAAATAGTTGGACCGGATGCAAATCTTCAAACATTGGCACGTGGTGTTAATACAGTAATGCTTGATACTGGTTCAAAAGAGCTTATCGACCTTCATGCAAAAATGTTTAAAAAACACGGAACAACTACAATTCGTAACTTTGATGCACTCAATGATGTTGAAAACTTAAAATATTCAGCAGAGAGAATTACACATCACGGACTCAAGCATGAAGCAGTTGTAACAATGATGGATTTACCACCAGGATGTCACGGTGCACATACAGTAGAGTTTTATGAACAGACACTACGTGAGATTTTAGAGAGTGGACTTCCATATGACAGTATCTGTTTTAAAGATGCTAGTGGAACTTCAAATCCTCAAAAAGTATTCGAAACAATTAAAATGGCTAGAAAACTTTTAGGTGATGATACTCATATCCGTCTTCATACACATGAAACAGCAGGTGTCTCTGTGGCTGCATATATGGCTGCTCTTGAAGCTGGTGTTGATGGTATCGATATGGCTGCAAACCCTGTAAGTGGTGGAACAAGCCAACCAGATATTTTAACTATGCTTCATGCAACGAAGGGAATGAACTATGACCTTGGCGGCTTAGAATTAGGTAAAATCTTAACATATGAAAAAGAGTTACAAGCTTGTCTTGAAGATTACTTCATTCCACCAGAAGCGACAAAAGTTTCTCCAATCATACCATTTTCACCAATGCCGGGTGGTGCACTTACTGCAAACACTCAAATGATGAGAGATAATGATATTTTGGATAAGTTTCCTGAAGTAATTGCTGCAATGCAAGAGGTTGTTGAAAAAGGTGGTTATGGTACTTCTGTAACCCCTGTGTCCCAATTCTATTTCCAACAAGCATTGAATAATGTTATGCAAGGTCCTTGGAACGCAATCGCTCCTGGTTATGGACGTATGGTACTTGGTTATTTTGGTAAGACTCCAGTTGAACCAGATCCGGAAATTGTTAAGATAGCTTCCGAAAAATTAAATTTATTACCAACTAAAGAAAAAGCATTGGATTTAGCAGATGCAGATCCTGCAAAATCTTTAGAGAGTTGGATTAATAGACTTAAAGAAGAAGATATAGAAATTACTGAAGAAAATATCTTTATTGCAGCAGCATGTCAAGATAAAGGTATCTCTTTCCTTAAAGGTGAGGGAGAGTTAAATGTGCGTAAAATATCTCAAATGGAAGAAGAGTGTAAAGGAGAAGGTAAAGAAATGAGTGGAAATTATACAGTTGTAGTAGACGGTCAAAAATTTAGTGTTCAAGTTGCTGAAGGCAGCGGTGATGTTCAAGTAGTAGCAGTAGAAGGTGAAGCAGCAGTAGCTGCACCAACACCAAATGCTCCATTAACTGATGGCGTAGAGATCAAAGCACTTCTTCCAGGTAGTGTTTGGAAGATCGTTGCTAATCCGGGTCAAAGTGTAAACGAAGGGGATGTAATAATGATCCTTGAATCTATGAAAATGGAAATTGACGTTGTTGCACCTACAGGTGGAGTACTAAAAAGTATTAATGTTGCTACAAACGACAAAGTTGTAGAGGGTCAAGTAGTAGCAGTTATAGGATAATTAATGAAAAATATTGTAATTAAATTTTTTGCATCAATGGTTTTGTTTGCATTTGCTTTTTCTGCAAATGCAGCAGCATCAGAACATGTTACAAGTACAACAGAACTTTCAGCACATAAGGAAGAGACATATAAAGCACAGCCGATGGGTGATATGGTTGTTAACTTTTTGAAATCAACAGGTGTTGTTGCTTTAGTTACTCCTCGTGAAGATGAAATGAGTGCAACAGGGCAGCCGATGAGTGATTTTCACAAAGGTTTAGGCCGTGTTATTATGATCCTTGTTACTTTCTTGCTTTTTTGGCTTGCTATTGCTAAGGGCTTTGAGCCTTTACTCCTTTTGCCAATTGCTTTTGGTGGGCTTCTGGCGAATATTCCTGTTGCAGGGATTGCAGGGCCGCATGGTTTTTTAGGGGTTATCTATCAGGCAGGTCTCTCCAATGAGCTTTTCCCTATTATCATTTTTATGGGTGTTGGAGCGATGACGGATTTTGGTCCACTTTTATCAAATCCTAAAACAGCACTACTTGGTGGGGCTGCACAGTTTGGTATCTTTGGTACACTTGTTGGTGCTGTGGCACTTTCTCAAGCAGGATTTGTTGATTTTACTCTTCAACAAGCATCAGCAATCTCTATTATCGGTGGAGCGGATGGTCCGACA
Organism: uncultured Sulfurimonas sp.; assembly: GCA_964499805.1. Classification (GTDB taxonomy): domain Bacteria; phylum Campylobacterota; class Campylobacteria; order Campylobacterales; family Sulfurimonadaceae; genus Sulfurimonas. Next base: position 34,639 of record CAZCMR010000001.1, on the reverse strand, counting down.
TCTATCTTTATCGCAACGAAACTTGCGCCTGAACTTCTTGGAGCTATCGCAGTTGCTTCTTATAGTTATATGGCTATGGTACCTATTATTCAGCCTCCAATTATGAAGGCTTTAACAACTGATGCTGAGAGAAAGATCAAAATGACGACTCTTCGTCATGTATCTCGTTTGGAAAAATTGATTTTTCCAATTTTAGTTTTAGTACTTGCTATTTTAGTTTTACCAGAATCTACACCACTTATTGGTGCATTTATGTTCGGTAACTTCTTAAAAGAGTCTGGTGTTGTTGAGCGTTTAAATGATACTCTTCAAAATTCACTAATAAATACTGTAACTATTTTCTTAGGTCTTGGTGTTGGTTCTAAACTAGCAGCTGATCAGTTCTTAGTACCAGATACTATGTTTATTATGGTTTTAGGTATTGTTGCTTTCTCAGTAGGTACAGCAGCAGGTGTACTTATGGCAAAACTTATGAACTTATTTCCAGGACATAAAATCAATCCACTTATCGGTTCAGCTGGTGTTTCAGCAGTTCCTATGGCAGCTCGTGTATCAAATAAAGTTGGTATGGAGTATGACCGTACAAATATGCTTTTAATGCATGCAATGGGTCCAAATGTGGCAGGAGTTATTGGTTCGGCAGTTGCGGCTGGTGTACTGATCTCAATGTTTCAATAAAACACTCTACTATATAACGACGTATATACGTCGTTATATTCTTCTTTTTCTTAAAATCTTATTTTTCCATAATTGATATAATAAGCGGAATAATATTTTGACTCTTTGTTTTATCTATAAAAGCATCAGCTCCAAGCCCTTGTGCCTCTCTTTTGTTATTGTCTCCAGTCATAGAACTGTTTACAATAATGGGGATGTCTCTAGTAGTTGGATCGGCTCTTAGTTTTTGGATTACAGTGAATCCTGACATCTCAGGCATTTCAATATCTGTAATTATGGCAGGAATTTGTGCTTTATGCTTATCTGATAATGCAAAAATATAATCAATGAGTTTTTTACCGTTGTTAAAAAGTTTCATGTTAAGATGAGCTTTTTCAAAAAGCTGCGTAAGATGTCTTTGTGCTGTTTTGGAATCTTCAGCAATAAGAACTGTACCATTTTTTAATTTAGCCGGAATATCCATATTTTGCAGTGTTTCTAGATCTTTATCAACATTAACAAGAGCTTGAGGAAGAACATCTGCAAGAAGTTTTTCATAATCAAGGATAAGGCAGAGACTTCCATCTTCGAGACGAGTATCATTAATAACAACCCCGTCTTCTTTGAGTCGGTAGCTGTCTGGTGCATGCATCTCATTCCAGTTCTTTTTAAGCACTCGATACGCTGACATGATTCTTAATCCGATGATAACACCATTAAAGTCACAAACTAAAATATTTGACTTATGTATCTCTTCTTTGCTTAGCTCTACGCCTAACCATGCCGGCAGATTAAGTATGGGAATTTGCATATCCCGTAAAATAATTGTCCCTTCTAATAAAGGGTGGGCTGAAGGAAGCTGAGTTAAGTAGTGATTTTTAGACTCTACAACCTCTCTTGTCTTAAAAACATTGATGGCATAATAGGCAGACTCATCGCGTTGACTGACCTTAAAAACTAAAAGCTGTAGTTCATTATTTTTTGCTAAATTTGTTGCAGCATCAACATTGTCAAGTACAGACATTAAATACCTTTATATTAAATATCTCTTAATACTACCAAAAGTAAAATGAAATGTGCTTGAATGTTAGGAATGAAATGATAAAATATAGATACTAATCGTTAAGGGGTTTTTTTTGCTAAAAATATTGGGTTTATTATTACTTTTAACAACACTTGCTTTTTCAAAAGTTTATTATTCTAAGGTAGAACCTTATGAGATTCGTGATATCGCCTCGAATGTATCGGGTCAGGTTATCTATACGAATGAAGATATGATAGGTAAAAAACTTTCAAATAAAGCATTTATAAAGATAGATGATCTACTTAATCGTGATGAATTAAAATCTGTACAGGAAAAACTTAAATATTCAAAAGCTACTTTAGAAACAAATAACGAAATTCTTAAAAACTTAGAAGAAGCGTTGCAAAGAAAGAAAGAGAATTTTAAAAGAATAGAGTCTTTAAGTATCAAATCTAAGGTAGAAAAAGATAGAGAATTTTATGATGTCGTGAGTAGTGAAAACAGTTATCTTGCTACATTAAAAGAGATAAATTCTTTAAAAACCAATATCAGTGATCTAAAGCTGAGAGAAAAACAGTTACTTAAAACAATTAAAGACAAGAGCATTGCAGCAAAGGGACTTGTACTTTACAGCATTAAAGTGAAGCCCGGTAGTGTAGTAAATATAGGCACACCACTAGCGAGTGTTGCTGATATAAGCAAAGGATTACTTACTATTTATCTTGATGAAGATGATTTGCATCATTTAGATAAAAGAACTCTTTATATTGATGGCAAAAAGAGCAGTTATAAAACTTCAAGAGTTTTAAAAATTGCAGATACAAAAAATATATCAAGGTACAGTGCTCAAATAGTGATAAAAGCTCCCAAGATTTTTTCCAAAGTTTTAAAAATCGAATTGAAAGAGGATATGGATGAAAGCAAGTAATATTACAGCCTGTCCGCTTGATTGTTATGATGCCTGTGCTATTGTCTATGGTGATAACAGTATTAAAGCAATGAAAAGTGGACATACAAATGGGTTTTTATGCCCACATTTAAATCACTATGAAGAGCACGTAAGAATAGAATATCCTAGATATAAAGGTGAAAAGATATCGATGTCGGAAGCTCTTGATAAATTGAAAGAGATTTTCTCTTCTACACTAAAGAGTGATATCTTGCATTACAGAGGCAGTGGAAATTTTGCTCTAATGCAAGAGGTGACTGACCATTTTTTTGCAAATTTAGGTGCAGTTCTTACTGATGGAAGTTTATGCGACGGAGCAGGTGAAGCAGGTATAGTTAATGGACGTGGAAGTAATAAAAACATGCCTTTAAGCGAGATTGCAAAATCTGATGTCGTTATTTTTTGGGGGCGTAATCCACATGTTACATCCTCTCATATCTTACCTTTGTTGAAAGATAAAAAAATAATTGTGATCGATCCTATAGAAACTAAAATTGCACAAAAGGCAGATATCTTTCTTCAAATTAAGCCACATACAGACATCTATTTAGCTCTGCTGCTGGCAAGATTTGTACATATCAATGATAGTCTTGATGAAGAGTTTATTGAAAAATATGCGAGTGAGTTTGATGAGTACTATGAGCTGACGCAAGCTGTAAGGATAAAGGCTACACTTGAGAATATAGGTGTGACTCTTGGTCAAATTGGTGATATTTTAGAGTTGTGTATAGATAAAAAAGTTGCCATTGTTTGTGGTGTTGGTGTACAAAAATATCGTGACGGTGCAGATATTATGCGTAGTATTGATGCTTTTGCCGTATCGTTAGGATTGTTTGGTAAAGAGGGGAGTGGTGTTGCATATTTGGGAAACTCAAAAGAGGGTATCACTTCTGCGTTTGAAACAAAAGCGAAGAGAGTTTCTAAAGTAAATACAAAATTTGATGAGTTTGAAACTGTCTTTATCCAAGGTGCAAATCCACTTTCTCAAATGCCCGATACGCAAAGAGTGTGTAATGCACTGGAAAAAACTTCTAATATAATCTATTTTGGACTCTATGAGAATGAGACAAGTGAAATCGCAGATTTGATTATTCCTGCAAAAACATTTTTAGAAAAAGATGATGTGAGAAGTTCCTATTCACACAATGCACTGCTTGTGATGAATAAGCAGATAGAGAGTAATATTGGTATTAGTGAATATGAGTTGGCTGCATACCTTTGTAAAGAGTTTGATATAGCATTAAAATCAGAAGCAGAATATCTACAACATTATAAAAATTTCGGTATAACTCATATTGATGGAAATGTAGAGGTAGAAGGACGTGAAACGCAGCCTTATAAAAACGGTTTTGATACTGACGATGGTGAGTTTCTTTTTTTAGATGAGTTTGAAGCACAACAAAACAGCAATAAAGATGAGTTTTATCTTGTAACACCAAAAAGTCCTGCAAGTCTGAACTCTCAGTTCAAACGCAGCGAAGTAGTATATGTAAATCCATCTTTAGGCTATATAGAGGGAGAGATGCTTAGTATATCCTCAGAGAACGGAAATGTTATGTTAAAAGTGCAAAATAGCAGTAGTTTAAGAGAAGATACTATTATGATTTACAGTGGAACGAAGGGTGTTAATAATTTAACATCATCCAAACACTCCTATGAAGGAAAAAATGCTGTATTTCAAGAAAACAGAGTAAGAATTTCACGCTAAGAATATTTATTGTAATTATAAGATAAACTTATGAAATAATTTTAAATTTACTTTTATATTGGGGTGTTATAATTACTTACTCTTTACTTAGAGTAAAGCATTAAAGTACCAGTGAAGATATTCGTGGTAATAAAGGAAATATATGAAAAAATTAGTTTTAGGTTTAAGTGCATTAGTTGTAATGCTATTTATGTCAGGATGTTCTACAATGCATATGGGTTGGACAGCAGTGACAGGACAACATAAGTTAGATGATGGTGCTATGGAAGCATTTGATAATATGTTTACATCAGTTGTTGAAAACGGTGATCCGGCGCGTGCTATGATGAATGAGTACAAAGTTGCTGAAGATGTTTCAAATGAAGATGTAATCGAGTCTATCAAAGCTCTTGCAGAAGAGTACAATATGCGTGTAACTGGTGATGTTAAAATGTTTACTATCGAGGATGCAAAAGCAGATGAAGTTAAATATGTTGAAAATGTTTCAATGTGTAGTCTTTATATTGCGAAGAAATTCTTAAATCATTCAAGATATTTTGGTGGATTTATGCCATGTAGAATTATGCTTGTAGAGTATGGAAACGGTGATAGATATCTTATTACTATGGATTTAACATTAGCTATTCACGGTGGTTACCCACTTTCTGATGAAATGTTAAAACTTGCGACACATGTTCAAAAAGCTATGGTAGAAATTCCATCTCGTGCTGCAAACGGTGACTTTTAGAAGTCTCTTTTAATCTCTCGTAGATTATCCCTTCAAAGGGATAGTCTCCTCTCTTTTTTGCCCCTTTTTTTAATATTTTCGTTTATAAATATAACTCTTTTGTATGATATAATTTAGTTAATAAAATAATGAGAATAAATAATGAACATAAAAAACCTAGATAATAAATATATACTGCCAACATATGCAAGAGCAGATGTTGAATTTGTAAGTGGCTCTAATGCAACGTTAGTGGATTGTAATGGTAAAAAGTACATTGATTTTACTTCTGGTATAGGTGTTGTTTCAGTAGGTCATGCAAACACAAGAGTTTCCAAAGCTCTCTGCGAACAAGTCTCAAAACTCACACATACATCAAATTTATACTATATAGCTCCACAGGCTGAAGCTGCAGCTAAAGTTGTCCAAGCAAGTGGCTACGATATGCAGTGTTTTTTTGCAAACAGCGGTGCTGAAGCGAATGAAGGTGCAATTAAAATTGCAAGAAAACATGGCGAACGTGACGGAGAGATAAAAAGATATAAAATAATAACACTCAACCACTCCTTTCACGGACGAACGATAACTACCGTAAAAGCAACAGGACAAGAGTCTATGCATAACTATTTCGGTCCTTTTCCTGATGGTTTTGTATATGCGGATGGCATTGATGAGATAGAGTCTCTTTTAGATGACCATACTGCAGGTGTTATGATAGAGCTTATTCAAGGTGAGGGCGGTGTTGAACCTCAAGATAAAGCAAAAGTACAGAAACTCGCAAAACTGCTTAAAGAAAAAGAGATTCCTTTGATTATTGACGAGGTACAAACAGGTGCGTACAGAGTTGGTGAATTTACAGCTTCTCAGGCCTATGGTATTGAACCCGAGATTATTACTCTTGCAAAAGGTGTAGGTGGTGGCGTTCCAGTTGGAATAGTGATGACTACACTCAAAAATGTTTTGGCAGCGGGTGACCATGGTTCGACGTTTGGGGGTAATTACTTAAGTAGTCGTGCAGTTTGTGAGGTTGTTGATATATTGAACGAACTCAAACGCAGCGGTGAATTAGATGCTACTTCTACTGCGTTTAATAGAGCACTAGAGGATTTTTACGAGTCTCATAAGGATCTTTTTTTGCAAAAAGTCGGGTTTGGTATGATGTGTGGTCTGCGTACAAAAGATGCACAGACGCTAACAAGTATCATCGATCTAGCAAGAGAGAATGGTGTTATGGTCTTAAAGGCAGGAAGAAATACTTTGAGATTTTTACCGCCGTTAACAATTACAAAAGAGGAAATTGATGAAGGGTTTAAATCTCTTACTCTTGCTATTTCTCAGCTCTAGCAGTATTGTTCTAGCAAGTGAAAATAATACAAGTTTAGATGGTTTTATATCAGAGTATAAAAACAGACAGTTTGAGTATGATTATGAAAAAAGTGAGGCAGAGAGTTCTAAGCTTCGTGACTCATGGATAGCACCTCTGCGTATCAATTATAACTACTCAAAAAGTAATCCCTACTCAAGTGAGCAGTTAAATGAAAATGCGGCTATTCGTATGGACCAGCCAATTTTTCAAAGCGGAGGAATCTACTATGGTATAAAGTTTGCAGATGCAAGTAAACTTTACAATGATGTCTCTATTGATGTTGCTAAACGCAGGATGATAAAAGATGCCATCTCTATTTTGATGCAGATAAAACAGTCTGCATTACGTATTAAAAAACAAAAATTACAGATAAAAAACTCTGAAATAAATCTTTTACAAAAGAAAGAGCAGTATTTAAACGGTCAGCTTGACTCAGGTTTTTTAGACAATGCAATCATTCAAAAAAATATAGTAGTAGAAGCTTTGTATGATATACAAACAAATAAAGAACGTCTCATTAACAGGTTTTCGGCTTTGAGTGATTTAGACTACAAAAGTGTCTCTTTGTTACATCTTGATATGATATCTAAAGAGAAGTTTCTTCATCATAATACTTATCTTAAACAGAGTGAATATGAGATACAAAAGAACAGATATGCAAAAGATGTAACTGTAGCGAAGTATCTTCCGAAGTTAAATCTAACAGCTGGCTATAATTGGCAAAAAACCTCTAACCAAACTTTTCAGGCTGGAAATAATTTTTTTAATAATTCTAATGAGTTGGATTATTATGATTATGGGTTTAAACTTTCACTTCCTATAGATATAAATACCTTTAGAGATATAGAGTCTGCTAAAGTAGATTATTTGAAATCTCAGGTTATCGAAAAGGACAGGAAACGAGAGTTGAGTGCTTTGTATGACCAAGTGATGAATAACATTAAAAATTTTGATAAGAAAATTGCACTCAGTAAAGCCAATAAAAAACTCTATAAAAAGTTACTTGATGATACACAAAAACTCTATGCGAGTGGATATAAAACAGAGTATGACGTAAAGACTTTGACAAACTCTTTGGCAATCCAAAAAATTGATACAAAGATATATGAAATAGATAAACAGTTAGAGCTGTTAAATCTCTATGAAATGTACATAAAGGCTGGTAAGTAGGTGAAGGGCGTGAAATTTAGTCAGTATATGACGGAGTGGCTTTATGGTGAAGATGGTTACTATGCCACATATAAAAATATAGGTAAAAGCGGTGATTTTTATACTGCTGTTAGTACGAGTAAGTTCTTTGGTGGGACAATTGCAAAGCATATTATTTCACTGGTAGAGGAAGGATTTTTAGAGCCAAACGCAGTGATATGTGAGATAGGGGCGCATCATGGTTATTTTCTTGCTGATGTGTGTGAGTTTCTCTATACTTTACGTCCTGAACTGCTCTCAAGTTTCAATTTTGTAATTATTGAGCGTTTTGATGATTTGCAGGAGCATCAACGAAACTATTTTCAGGAGAGTTTTGGCGATGCTGTAAAGCTGCAGCATTATAAATCTCTAAGTGAACTTCACTGTGAAAATGCCTTTTTTATAGCAAATGAGATATTTGATGCATTCCCTTGCGAACTCTATTTTAAGGGAAAAACAGCCCGGGTGCAAAATCATCAGGTAGAGTTTGATATTGATGATAAATGGGTAGAGCAAAAGGCAGGAAAATACTACAAAGACAGAGGTGAGATAGCACTTGGATATGAAGAGTTTGCCAAAGAGATGGTTGCTTCATGTAATAAGTTTGAGTTTATGAGTTTTGATTATGGAGAGATGCAGGCACGTCCTGACTTTTCATTGCGTATTTATACAAAACATAAGGTTATACCATTTTTTCTTCCTGAAGATGCGGAGGATTTTGTTCCAAGAAAAGAACTGTTTAAAAAATCAGATATTACCTATGACGTTACATTTGCACATGTCAAAGATGCTTATGAGGAAGCAGGTGCTGCGTTTGTCGACTTTAAGGCACAAATGACAGCGCTTGTAGATATGGGTATTTTAGAACTTTTAGAGATGTTGCAAAAAAATGCTGATGAGAAGATCTATAAGCAAGAGCTTGAAAAAGCGAAAATGCTTATAATGCCGAACTTTCTCGGTGAACGTTTTAAGATGATACGATTTAGAAAAGAGAACTCTTAAAGAGCCTCTAAGATTTTCATCAACTCTTCTGGACGGTTTGAGTTTTTGATGGCATTCTCTCTGGAGATAATTTTCTTTTGAAGGAGCTCAACAAGTTGTTGTGACTGTGTTGTCATATGCGTTTCTTGTTGGTTTAACTGCATTTGAGAGTAAATCTGGTGTACTTTATCTTCACGAATCTGATTTTGAATTGCAGGATTTGTAATAAGAATCTCTTGCGTAGCAACTTTTCCGCTTCCTATTCGAGGAATAAGGGTCTGTGAAATAACAGCTACAAGTGAAGATGCAAGCTGTGCTCGGATCTGTGCCTGTTCTTCTCCGCTAAATACATCAATAATACGGTTAATAGTACTTGGTGCCGAGTTTGTGTGGAGTGTTCCAAAAACCAAATGCCCGGTCTCTGCTGCTGTTAGAGCTGCACCGATGGTTTCAGCATCTCGCATCTCACCGATGAGGATAATGTCAGGATCTTGACGCAGTGCATATTTGAGCGCTGCTGCAAATGACTCTGTATTACTTCCTACATCACGTTGGGAGAAGAGTGACTTTATATTTTTATGTACAAATTCAACAGGATCTTCGATGGTTATAATATGACGACGTTCTGTCATATTTATCTCGTGCAACATTGAAGCTAGCGTAGTTGATTTACCACTACCCGTTGGACCTGTTACTAAAATAAGACCTTTCTCTTTTTTAACAAGTTCTTTAAAGATAGGAGGGTTCCCATACTCATCAAGTGTTGGAATATCGATGGGAATCATACGAAAGGCACAGCCTATTCCATAAATCGTTCTGTAGTAGTTTGCACGAAAACGTCCAATATCTTTAAGTTCAAAGGAAAAGTCAAGCTCATTGTGCTCTTCAAACTCTTTTTTCTGTTTGTCTTCAATAAGAGAGTATGCCATCTCCTCAACATCTTTTGCATTGAGTACCGGCAGGTTGAGGGCACGTAGTTCTTTGTCTATTCGTATCTGTGGTTCACTTCCGACAACAAGGTGCAAATCAGAAGATTTAAACGCAAGAACACTTTTTAATAATTTTTTAATATCCAATCTTTGATTGGAAGCACTCTGCTGCTCTACTTCGTTACTCATAAAAAACTCCTTTCATAAATTTCTTCGTTAAATCCTACAAGAACCTTACCGTCAAACTCTACGACAGGACGTTTTATAAGGAGATTTTCTTTGCAAAGCCACTCTCTTTGCCCCTCTTCATCCAAGTTGAGTTCTTTTAATTTTAGATTTCTGTATGTTGTACTTCTGGAGTTAAAGAGGGTTTTCATATCTATTTGTGAAGACCACTCATCTATTTTTGAGCATTGTAACTTTTGCGTTTTAAAGTCAAATAGTTCATACTCAATCTTATGTTTTTTAAAAAAAGTGAGGGCTTTTTTTACACTGTCACAATTTTTAATACCATAAATCTGTACCATAAAGGTTACTCTATGATTTTTGGAACGATGAAAAAGTTGTCGGCACTTTGCGGTGCATGTTTTAAGATATCTTCACTGATAGTCGGATTTGACGCTACTACATCTTCTCTGAGCGGAGTTGCATTATCGTTCATAGCAAAGGTACTCTCTACACCTTCAGTCTCTAGTTCACTGAGGTTGTCAACAAAACTTACGATTTCTGAGAGTTGTGCCACAATCTCTTGGCGTTTATCATCACTTACACGTAAATATGAGAGTCTTTCCAATCTTGTTAATAGTGCATCATCTACTTGCATTTAAAATCCTGTACAAATTTGTTTTTATGATTTTATCATATAAAACTTAGTATTACTAAAGTATTTGATAAAACTTTAACTTACTTATGGGTAATATTATACACTTTTAATAAAGGAATGTTTTTGAGCTTAAAAGATGATATTGGAATGGTAAAAGAGGAACTCACAGCAGAAGAGCAGTTCTTTGAAAAGGCAGTTGTAACTGAGAAGTTTGTAAAAAAATATAAAAATGTAATGATAGGTTCTGTCGTGGCGATTGTACTGGTAGTTGCCGGAAACATTGCATATAATATAAATAAAGAGAATACTTTAAACGCAGTGAACGAGACACTGCTTTCATTACAGTCACATTCAGATGATAAAGTGGCTTTAAGTAAATTAGAATCGTTAAGCCCTGTACTGCATGATGTTTGGCTCTATTCGCAGGCGGTAGTGAAAAAAGATGTCAAAACATTGGAGAGCCTTCAAAACTCCAAAGCTCCTTTGATAGACGATTTAGCAACCTATGAAGCAGCCCAAAACTTACAGGATAAAGCGAAACTTGAGTCTTATACACAGAGACAGGGTGCTATTTACCGAGATTTGGCACAAATTCAGCTGGCACTTGTTTTGATGAATGAAAATAAAATAAAAGAGGCACACTCAAAGCTTAGTATGATAAGTATAGAGTCTCCTTTGGCAACAGTTGCAAAAGCTTTGATGCATTATGGAGTCAAATAGCATTGAAAAAATATATAGTTTTTGCCTCACTCGTCGCACTGCTTTTTAGTGCCTGTAGTACAAAAGAGGTTTATGAACCAAAAGTAGTCTCCGGTGAGTGGGAAAAATATGCTCCCATGGAGTCTAAAATTGTTGACAGATCTTCAAACGCAGCACTACTTGAAAATGCAAAAGTACTTACCAAAGAGGGTGTCTTAGATGTAGAGGTTGATAAAAACCAAAGAATTGTTTCTCAAAGCGACGGTTGGATTCTAAGCGCTACAATTGAGGGAAACCTTACGCTGATATCCCAAGAAAATGCCTCGATAAAAGAGCAGTTTGAGCTGAAGAACACTATTGCAAGTGCAAGTGTGGATGGCAATATGTTGGCAGTTTTATTTGCTGATGATGAGATGGCTTTGTATGATATACCGTCAAAATCACTTCTATTTAAGGAACAAAGCGGCAAATCCATCGCCTCAGATATGCGAATAGTAAATCCCTACTTCATGGATGGGCTTGTGATATTTTCAACACTTGACGGTAAGATAATTATTGTCAGTACGAAATCAAAAAAGAAGCTCAGAACAGTCATCATCTCATCTGCAGATTTTTTTAACAATGTGATTGATTTTCATCTGCTTGATAATAAAATTATAGCTGCAACAGATACGAAAATGCTCTCTCTGACGAAAAAAGAGCTACGCCAAAAGTATGAGATAAGAAATATAGCCTATGGTGATAAAGAGATCTATATCACTACAAAACAGGGTGAAGTTATCGCTTTGACACCCAACCTGGAAGTAATTTCAAAAGTCAAATTTCCTTTTGCTCACTTTTTGGGACTTATAAACAGTGGTGACAAACTGTATGGCTTGGAGAAAGAGGGGTATCTTATCACTATTGATAAAAAAAGTTTTGATTATGAGGTCAAAGAGGTTGATATTGATGATGGTTTTGTTTTTACCGGTTCAAACCTTTTTTATGTAAATGATAAAAAAATCTTAGTAGAGTAATGTCAAACGAACTAGAGGCCTTTTTAGAGTATATTACTATTATTAGGGCCTTGAGTAAAAAGAGTATAGAGGCTTATAAAAATGACCTTTTGCTTATAGAAGAGTCCCTGCAAAAACCACTTATCTCTCTTAACACAAAACAGCTTTTAAAATTTTTATCTTCCTATGAAAACAAACGTACTCTTAACAGAAAACTCTCTTCAGTAAATGCTTTTTTTGATTTTTGTTATAAAGAGCGTTTCAGTGATGAAAAAAATCGGCTGAAGTTTGCAAAAATAGCAAAAACACTTCCAAAGTTTTTATCATATGAAGAGATAATGAACGCTCTTTCCCTTGTTGATAGAAGTTCATGGATAGGCAAACGCGATTATGCCCTTATACTTTTTTTATATGCAAGCGGAGCGAGAATCAGTGAGTGTTTGGAACTTAGTTACAGTGATATAGAAGATGAGTGGCTGCATATCCGTCATGCAAAAGGTGAAAAAGAGCGCATAGTCCCTCTGGCAAAAAGTGCAAAGATTGCGATAGATGAATACTTAACAGAGAGTGGTTTTACTAAAGAGTATGTCTGGTGTAACTATCGAGGCGGTAAGCTCAGTAGAATTTCTGCCTATAAAATCACACAGAAGTACCTTGGTGTCTCCCCTCATGTTCTGCGTCACTCCTATGCTACCTCACTTATCCGGGGCGGAGCAGATTTAAGAGTTGTTCAAGAACTTTTAGGGCACTCTTCTCTTTTAACCACACAAATATATACACATATTCAGAAGCAGGATTTAAAAGATACTGTTGAAGTGTGTCATCCTATGGCAAAGGCATGAGAAACTATGAATAAAACCAACAATAAAATACTCTCCAAACCATTTTTAGATTCACTCTTTTTTACGCAAAACAAGTGGCATCAGCATGGTGTACTTGTGCATACTCTGAGGGTGACATATGAGGCTTTAAAAGCGGGAGATTTTAAGTTTTTTGCGGCAGGACTTCTGCATGATATTGGTAAACCTTTTACTGCGTTTAAAAAAGATGAAGAGGATTATGAGTTTAATGAGTGGAGTTTCAGTGACCATGAAGAGAGAAGTTATCAGATAATTAAAAATTGGCCCTTTATCAGTAGATATACTAAAGCGATAGTTAGGTATCATTATCTTATTCGTGATATAAAGAAGTCAAAAAAAGAAGATTACCAAAGATATTTGCAAAAAAAAGCTATTTGGGATGCTCTTGATGAAGAGATGCATAAAGATTTGCAAAGATTTTTAGAGTATGATGACAGAGGAAAAGGAAAAAAAAGACGATGAAAAAATTTATGCCGTTTATAGTTGTTGGAGTGCTTGTTGTAATTATTGTAGCTGTTTTTCTCTCTCTTGCAAAGGTGCAGCATATGGTTGTAATCGAAGAGGGAAATGTGGATAAGCTTCCTATTAAGATGGAGCTGCATAAATACCAAGACAGTGACTGTGGTATGGTTATAGATGATTTGACCTATGCATCACAGGTCATAGCGCCAGACGGTAGGACATGGTTCTTTCATGACCATGGTGACTTTGTACATTGGTTGGGAGATAAACCATTTGCAGACAAGGCGGTAATCTGGGTAATGAGTAGAGATACACATAAATGGATAGATGGAAGAAAGGCCTACTACACCCTGAATGAACTGACACCTATGGGCTATGGTTTTGGAGCATATGAGCATAAAAAAGAGGGTATGGTGGATTTTGAGACAATGAGACTTAAAATGTTACATGGAGAGACGCTTAAAAATCCAAAAATAAGAAAACAACTACTGGGAAGATAGAAGATGGATAGTATTAATTTATTGACAATTGTCTCTATCGCTTTTTTGGGTTCTTTTGGGCACTGCATAGGGATGTGCGGTGGTATTGTCTTGGCTTACTCTACTATTAAAATCGAGCCTGCAAGTTCAAAGGTCTCTAAAACGGTCGCACATCTTCTGTACAACTTCGGACGTGTCTTTACCTACACTCTTTTAGGTGCAATATTTGGAGCCCTTGGCGGTGTGGTAGTCTTTAGCAACACTGCAAACGCAGTACTTCTGATTGTTGCCGGAGTTGTAATGATATTTGCAGGACTATCCCTTATGGGAAAGATAAAGTTTTTAACTATCATTGAGCACTCTATTTCATCGTCAAAATTTTATAAAGAATCATTTCAAAAGATACTGCACTCAAAATCAAACGTCAGTTTTTTTGTTTTAGGAATGCTTAACGGTCTGTTGCCGTGTGGATTTGTCTACTTCTTTGCCATAACGGCAGCAAGCACAGCAAGTCCTCTTTATGGTGCACTTGTTATGTTCATTTTTGGAGTAAGTACCATTCCCGCCATGTTTTCACTTGGTTTTCTCTCATCCCTTGCATCCGCTACAAATTTTAGAAATATGATGATGAGCCTCTCCTCTGTTGCCGTTATTCTATATGGAGTATTTACTATTTATGGTGGTTATAACTACCTCTCAAACCCTCACAAAACACTCAGAGACTGCTGTGAGGTAAAACTGGACGAGAAGTAAAGAGAATTTACTGGAATTGTCCAGAGAGTCTTTTGTAGATATCTGAGCTCTCAAGCAGTTGGCTGTGTGTACCTGAAGCTACTATCTGACCTTTTTGCAGTACTAAAATCTTATCTGCATGCTCAATAGTACTGAGTCTGTGTGCAATTGTAATAGTGATTTTGTCTTTTGTGTACTCGGCCAAGGCTTTTTGAATTCTCTTTTCGCTTTCATTGTCCAGTGCTGAGGTCGCTTCATCAAAAAGCAGCAATGAAGCATGTTTGTAGATAGCGCGGGCGATTGCTACTCTTTGTCTTTGTCCGCCTGAGAGATTCACACCTGCTTCATTCATCATAGTGTGTATACCATTATCCAACTCCTGAACAAAGTCATAGGCATCTGCAAGTTTGAGTGCCTGTATGACTTTTTCTTCATCTATGGTATCCTCTCCATAGGCAACATTTGCTGCAAGAGAGTCTTGAAAGATGTAGATACGTTGTGTGACAAGTGCTATGTGGTGTTTGAGTGAGGCTTGTGTAAACTCTTTGATATTTGTACCATTGATAAGCACTTCCCCCTCATCAGGGTCATAAAAACGCAGCAGCATATTCATAAAAGTAGATTTACCACCACCACTGTCTCCAACAAGAGCAATATTTTGTCCAGCAGAGATGCGTAAGTTTATGCCATCTAAAAGATTTGTATTTTCATATTTTAATACAACATCTTTATACTCTATGGTTTTAATGTCCTCTTGAAGCTCTTTTTCACCATCAATGACAGTGTTTGGTGTATCTATAATCTCAAATACACGCTCACTCGCAGCAAGTGCATCCTGAATTTTTGAGTAGATTCCTCCTATTTTTCTAATAGGTTCAAAAACAAGCCCGACTGCAGTTAAAAAAGCAGTGAACTCCCCAACAGTCATCTCTCCTGTAAAAACCTGTTTACCACCAATGTAGACAACAGCAGCAAGACCTGAGACTGCGATGATCTCCATCATAGGCGAGACGAGGGCACCGACATAGATCGTTTTCATATTTATCTTGAAAAATCTCCAGTTCTCTACACTAAAACGTTTTATCTCAAAGTCTTCTGTATTATTTGCTTTAATAATTTCACTGTTGTTAAAAACTTCAGTCAAACGTGAGACAAGGTCTGCATTTTTACTTTGTGAACGATGCGAGTACTTCTTGAGTTTCTTTGCTATTAGCATAAGAGGGTAAATAATAAGGGGTACAACTATAAGTGTATAAAACGAGAGCGTAGGGTTTAGATAAATAATGTAAGCCAAAAGCGTCACAACAGTAATAAGGTCGCGAAACATATCGGGAAGCATGTTTGATACGAAGTACTGAATACGTCCAATGTCATTGGTAATACGTGAGATAAGCTCCCCGCTTCTGTTGGTATAGAGAAATGCCATATCTAGACTAATCATCTTATGGAGTAAAATTTCACGGAAACGGGTCACGATACTCTGACCGATATACTCCATAAATACTGTTTGAATATATTTTCCCAACGCTTTTGTTAGGTAGATAATAATAAGTCCAAAAGGGATGAGATAGAGCATTGACTCCTCTTTTTTAATAAACATATCATCCATCATAGGTTTCATTATCTGCGCAGTAGCTGCAGTTGAGATGACGATAAGAAGACCGCCGAAGATGACAAGCATATAGTAGAGTTTGTACTCTTTTATGTAGGGCCAGAACCGTTTAATAATTTCTTTCAATGTTTCTCCAAATATGATTGTAGTAATGACATTCTACAATATATAAGTTAAAGAATAAATTTGTATAATTTGATATGAAGATTCCTTTACATATAAAACTCAGAAGATTATTTAGAAGCTATCTCTACAAGCTCATCTCTTTTTTAATCAAAGGTGATAAAGTTCAAAGTAGTTTGGATAAAAATGAGATCAAACGCATTGTTATTGTCCGTCCAAATTACAGAATTGGAAACCTAATTTTTCTTACCCCCTTGATTAATGAGATACAAAAAGAGATGCCTGAAGCAAAAATTGACTTGGTAGTCGGAATGAAACTTGCCGGTGATATCTTAAAAGAGCTTCCCAATGTAAATGAAGTGATGAGCATCCCAAGAAAGCTTCTTGCGCATCCTTTGGATCTATACCGTTTTATTAAAGAGGCAAGGCAAACGCAGTATGATCTGGCGATAAATATTTCATCGGGTTCTTTGAGCTCGCAAATTGT
>CAZCMR010000001.1:0-17759 GCA_964499805.1 uncultured Sulfurimonas sp. | reverse complement strand
CGCAGTATGATCTGGCGATAAATATTTCATCGGGTTCTTTGAGCTCGCAAATTGTTACGATGTTGGTAAATACAAGATACAAAGCAAGTTTTAAAAGTGAGCGTAATGTTACTAAATTAACGCATGCCATAAGTAAAGAGGGTATCTATAAGCATTCAGGGCATCAGACTCTTGAACTCTTAAAGCTTTTTGATATGCCACTGCCTGCTAAAGATACTCCTTTGGATATCAAACTTACAGAAGATGAGATCAAGGGCGCAAAAGAGGAATTAAAACATTTGCTTGAAAATACTCAAATAGAGGAAAGTGCCAAAGTGATAGCACTCTTTAGAAATGCACGTTTTGATAAAAAGATTTCTGATGAATGGTGGAATGAATGGTATAAAGAACTTAAAAATATTGATCAGAACATTGTTGTCGTAGATATTTTGTCACCTGATATTTTGACAAAATTAAATGATGATGTTTTAGAATACTCAAATAAGAATCTACGTGCGCTTGGTGCGTTTTTTCATGTTTGTGATGCTTATGTCAGTGCAGACACTGGACCGCTTCATCTTGCATCTGCTTCAGATGCGAAGGTGCTTGCTTTTTTTAATAAAACAGATGCGCAAGTGTATGGAACTTTGGGTGAGAAAAGTAAAACCGTCGATATAAACGGACGCTCACCAAAAGAGCTTGCTAAGGTAACTGCGAACTTTTTATCAGCAAACCATTCGTAAGGTTTGTCAGTGTTGCGTTTGTCTCTACCTGTATGATAGTCATGTAGAGATTTTTGCTTTTGTCTGCTGCATCAAGTGCCCGATTGAGGGCATTTGTAAGTGTTGCAGGATTGTTAAAGAGTGTTTTTATACTTTTAGTTTCAGGGAAGAATCTATTTGGTGATGAAACCAGGATATAGTTTTTATCAAGAGGCTTTTTTGGGATAAATCCAGGCAGAGAAGTATCTGCTTCAAAGAGTGATTGTCCCTCAGGGCTCATTGCAAAATCTTTTGCAATAACAGTTACCATATCTGTTGAGAGCTCCACCGTTTTTAGCACGCTTTTATTCATGCTATCCATCTTGTGCAGAGTTTTATTCATATCATCTATGATCTCCGTTGTTGTAGTAATGGTGTTTTGCAGAACATTGAGCGTCGCTGCGTTTAGGGTGGTAGATCTATTTGTATCACAAAGTGTCATCGTTGTTGTTTTACTCTTCGTGCTCTCATTACAGCCTACATTGAGAAGTAAAAAAGCAAAGAGCATACATATTGGTAGGGTGAGTCTGTTTTTCATTACAATCCGCTTACTGTAGTGTAAGTTTTACTCCATTTGAGAGGCTTGAGATGACACTATTGTTGATACTTTTAACTGCCAGAAAAACTACATCATTGTTTGTGGCTGCAAGCTCTGCAACTTGAGACCATACTTTTGAGAGCGTATTTGACGAGTCGATGTAAATAACTAAACTTTTTGTTCTATCAAATGTGGCATCAGTTGAAACATACAAAAGGTAAGTGTTTGCTGCATCAGAGAGTGTTATCTGCGGTGGTGTTGTTTTGTCAGCATTTGATGAATCTAATGGTGATATAAGAGCAACACTGCTAACCAAAGAGTCATTCCCGGTCAATGTGAGAAGTGTTTTTGAAAGTAGCTCCTCTGTGACTACTATTTTATCGGCCATATCCCCGATTCTATCAGCCATGGCACCAATGTCATCTGAGAGTTTTGAAACAAGTGCTTGTTGGTTTGTAACTGAACTCTCAAGTGTAGTCACATTTGTGTTAAGTGCATCACATGTTGTGGTATCGGCAGAAAGATTCATACCAAAAAGCGTAAAGATTAAAAAAGTAGCAGCAATTTTTTTCATAACACCCTCCAAATATTTTATAATGCCATGATCTTATCATAAGAATTCTTAATAAGCGATTGCTCAACAATATGTGATATAATAAGAAAAAACTTACTATAAGGTATATTGTATGAAGAGC
Organism: uncultured Sulfurimonas sp.; assembly: GCA_964499805.1. Taxonomy (GTDB): domain Bacteria; phylum Campylobacterota; class Campylobacteria; order Campylobacterales; family Sulfurimonadaceae; genus Sulfurimonas. The sequence goes on along the minus strand of CAZCMR010000001.1, from coordinate 15,786 downwards.
TCAATTGTTGAAAGTATCAAATCGCTTCCTCCGCTTTCTAAAACTATAATAGATATAAATAGAGTCTATGCTGATGAAGAGGCAGGTGTCTCCGAGTTGGCAAAAGTGATAGCGCATGATCCGATGATTGTTGCAAATCTTCTTAAAAATGCGAACTCTCCTCTGTATGGCTTTGGTAAGGAGATTAAAAATGTGGCACAGGCGGTCTCATTGTTTGGTATGAGTATGACACGTTCAATCGCACTTGGAAACTCTGTAAGAAAACTTTTAAATGTTGATATGCAGCCATATGGCATCACAAGTGAAAAATTTGCTGAAGTCTCTGAAATGCAGGCGACTCTAATCTTGAAGTGGTACTCTCAAGTGGATAGAAAAAAAGCGGATGATCTCTATCTTGCAGCATTTTTACAGGAGACGGGAAAGATTCTTATAGCAAGTGATATTATCCAAGATGATGAAGAGACGAGCTTTAAAGCAGAGGTGGAGTACTCAAATAATCTCGCACAACTGGAAAAATCCTATGTGGATGTAAGCAGTTCTGAAGTAACTGCAAAAGTATTTGAGCATTGGGGATTTGATAAAAAATTCATCGAGATGATTCGCTATGCGGACAATCCTGCCGCTGCACCCGAAGATGTAATGGAGTATGCTACTGCACTGCATATTGTCAAAACTATTCTTCCTGTAAATGCACCATTTTCAGATCAGGCGATTAATTTTGGACTGCGTAAAGCGCGTGATGCCGGCTATAACTATGAGCAGCTTGAAGATGTAATCGATGATATGCTTGATGTGGTTGAGGGTAGTAATGAGTAAGGTTGTTACAGTCATAGATACCTTTGGTTTTTTCTTTCGCAGTTTTTATGCCCTTCCTCAACATCTTCGTACAAAAGAGGGTTTTCCTACAGGACTTTTAACAGGTTTTACAAATTTTATCTCGACATTGCAAAAAGAGCATGACAGTGACTACATTATCTTCGCAATTGATTCTAAAGGTGATACATTTAGAAATGAGATAGATACGAACTATAAAGCAAACCGTTCTGCTCCACCTCCGGAACTTACACAACAGCTTCCCGTTGCCATTGAGTGGATAAACAAAATGGGCTACAAAACACTTGGCAAAAGCGGTTTTGAAGCGGATGATATGATAGCTACGGTTGTGAAATGCGCAAAAGAGAAGGGATACAGGGTTCGTGTTGTATCCCATGACAAAGATCTTTATCAGCTTATAGATGATGATAAGGTAATCATTGTCGATGCTATTAAACGCAAGTATGTTAATGAAGAGGCTTGCTATGAGAAGTACGGTGTAACACCTAAACAGTTCATTGATTATCAGTCTATTCTGGGTGACAGTGCAGATAATGTACCGGGAGTAAAAGGCATTGGAAAAGTAGGGGCGGAAAAACTCCTTAAAGAGTACGGTACACTTGATAATGTCTATGAGCATATTGATGAGATAAAGGGTGCAACACAGAAGAAGCTCATAGAGTCCAAAGATGCTGCCTATATGTCAAAAGAGCTTGTTACGCTTCATGACAATGTTTTTCCTTGTAGTGAGTTTGACTTTGAAGAGTATAAGATGGATATTGAAAATCCATTTTTAAATATCTATGATGAGCTTGTCAAATATGAGCAAAATGCAGTGCTTCGACATCTACATGCCAAAAATATGGTGAGTGAGTCACAAAAAGAGAGCGCTGTTCAAAAAGTAGAGGAGAGTTGTGCGCAAAAGAGCGAAAAACTAGCATTTAAAGCAACTCTTTTAAGCGATGAAAAGGCACTAAACGCAGTGCTTGCAAACTTAAGTGAAGATACACTTGTTGCGTTTGATACAGAGACAACAGGGCTTGATTATTACAAAGATAAGCTTGTCGGCTTTAGTTTTTGTTTTGCTGAAGATGAGGCCTATTATGTTCCGTTTGGGCACTTCTATTTAGGAGTTGAAAAACAAGTTACCCCAGAAGTTGCCAAAGAGGCGATGCGTAAGATATTTCACTCTCGTGTTGTAGGGCATAACATCAAGTTTGACCTTCATTTTGTGACACGCTTTTTAGAGGATGACTCACTTAAGATCTACTGTGACAGTATGATACTTGCATGGCTTATCAATCCAGAATCGGCACTCTCTCTTGATAAGCTTGCAGACAAGCTGCTTGGCCATGAGATGGTTGCGTTTAAAGATACCGTGAAAAAAGGGGAAAACTTCTCTAGTGTTGAGCTGCATGATGCCTGTCTTTATGCTGCAGAGGATGCTTTTATCACCTATAAACTCTACAAACTGTTTTTACAAAAGTTAGAACTTCAAGATGCACACCATCTTATAGAAGAGGCACGGAGTGTTGAGATTCCTTTTATCAAAACACTGCTCAAGATGGAAAAAGAGGGCATAGAGGTAGATACTGCGTTTTTTGAGAAATTCTTGGTTGAGGTAAAAGAGACACTTGAGTCGTTGACAAAAAGTATCTATGAGCTGGCGGGGAGTGAGTTTAACATCAACTCTACAAAACAGCTGGGTGTTGTTCTGTTTGAGACACTTGGTCTGCCTGTGGGTAAAAAGACAAAGACCGGCTACTCAACAGATGAGAAGGTACTAAACTCTTTAAAAGATAAACATGCCATCATTCCTAAACTTTTGGAGTACCGTGAAGTACATAAACTCTACTCCACTTACATTGACCCGCTTCTAAAACTTGCAAATGAGCGCCAAGATCACAGAATTCACACCTCTTTTGTCCAAACCGGAACAGCAACAGGACGACTCAGCTCCAAAAATCCAAACCTGCAAAACATTCCTACCCGTACACCGCTTGGGGCGAAGATACGTAAAGGCTTTATTGCAGGAAAAGGCAAAAAGCTTATAGGTATTGACTACTCTCAGATAGAGCTGCGTTTGCTTGCACACTTTTCACAAGACGCTGTTTTGGTCACTGCGTTTAAAGAGGATAAAGATATTCACCTTCAAACTGCCATTATTCTTTTTGGTGAAGAAGAGGCAAAAGCAAAAAGAAATATTGCAAAAACGGTAAACTTTGGACTTTTATACGGAATGGGGCAGAAAAAACTCAGCGATACGCTTGGCATTACGACAAAAGAGGCAAAAGCGATAATTGAGAAGTACTTTGAGTCTTTTCCTACGGTCAAGAGCTACTTTCGCTCAATAGTAGATAGTTCAAAAGAGAAGGGCTACATCGAGACACTGCTTAAACGCAGACGCTATTTTGATTATGAGAATGCAACACCAATGTACAGGGCAGCATATGAGAGAGAGTCTGTAAACAGTGTATTTCAAGGAAGTGCATCGGATCTTATCAAACTGAGCATGAATACCATTCACAAAGTGATAGAAGAGGAGAACTTGCAGGCGAAGATGTTGCTGCAGATTCATGATGAGTTGATTTTTGAGGTTGAGGAGGGTGCAGCGGATGCACTCGGTACCAAATTCAGAGATATTATGCAAAATGTGATGGAGCTCAATGTTCCGCTAAAAGCGAGTCTTAATATCGGTGATAACTGGAGTGAGTTAAAATAATGGAGTATAGATACATAGGAAGAAGCGGGCTGCGAGTAAGTCCTATCTGTATGGGAACGATGACTTTTGGTACGCAGACTCCTGATGAGAAAACTGCTTTTGCAATTATGGACAAAGCCTATGATGCGGGAGTTAATTTTTTTGATACGGCAGAGCTCTATCCTGTACCGCCATCTGCAAACTTGGCAGGGCTTACAGAAGAGATAGTGGGACGCTGGCTTAAGACAAAACCGCGAGAGAGCGTGATAGTAGCAAGTAAGGTGGCAGGTGCTGCAAGCGGGTGGTTCGTTCCCCCTATCCGTCATGGACTTACGGCAATAGACAGTTTTCACATAGAGCGTGCAATAGAGGGAAGTCTGAAGCGTTTAGGAACGGATTATATTGATCTGTATCAGATGCACTGGCCAGATACTGTAGTGCCGATTGAGGAGAGCTTAAAGGCTTTTGACAGACTGGTCCAGAGTGGCAAAGTACGCTATATCGGTACTTCAAATGATACAGCTTATGGTACGACAAAAGCACTTATGAGCAGTGAGTACAAAGGCTATGCGCGTTTTGAATCGATTCAAAATAACTTTTCTCTTTTAAACAGAAGGTTTTTGGATGAGTTAAGTACACTATGTGAAAAAGAGCAGGTATCACTGCTGCCTTACTCTCCACTTGGTGGAGGTGTTCTTAGTGGAAAGTATAATCACTCTTCAAACGCAGTAGGGCGTTTTAGTGATTATATCAACTCCAAGAACAGACGCCAAAGATTGATGGCAGAGCGTTTTGTAAATGATAGAACACTTGCATCAACACAACGTTATCTTAAAATCGCAGCTGATGCGGGACTGCATCCTGTAACGATGGCTACAGCGTGGTCAAAACAGTTCTCATTTGTTGCTTCAACAATCATAGGTGCAACAACTCCCGAGCAGTTGGATGCTTCTTTGGCGGCGATGGATCTGGAGCTGAGTGAAGAGGTGTTACAAGCCTGCGATGAGGTACACAAGGATATTCTCTACCCTATGGGGTAGGGAAGTTATGTTGTCTGAGGCAGTGCGTTTGGCTCGTTAAAGTAAAATCCCTGTGAGTACTCTATATCCAATTCAAGCATAATATCCTGAACCTCTTTTTTATGAACAAACTCTGCAACACAGGGAATACCCGCATTTTTGGCAAAAAAGACAATGGCCTTTGTAATCTCATAACTTTTTTTATTTGTGTCGATATCTTTAATGTATTTTGCATCGATCTTTAGAAAATCTATCTCCAGCTCAAGTACACGTTCAAAGTTAGAGTATTCTGTTCCAAAGTCATCAATAGCAAGAAGATACCCCTCTTTTTTTAGAGCTGAGAGTTGTGCGATATGGTTTTTTTTGCCACTGGCACTGATACCTTCGAGTATCTCTAAAATAACTCTTTTTGGTGCAATGTTATACTCTTTTGATTTTTTTTGCAGATACTCTAAAATATAGTGTTTGCTCAGATCATCTTCTGTAAGGTTGATTGAAAAAGTGTAGTTATATTGTGACATAATCTGAAAACTTTTATCTACCATTATCTTTGTGATTTCGGGTAAGAGTCCGGAGAGATGTGCTGGTTCTATAAATTCATAAGGTGAGATAAGCTGCGAGTTATGTTCTATACGGGCAAGAGATTCAAACTTTGTAATTTTCCCTGTAGTGTTGTCATGTATACCTTGAAAGTAGGGTGTGATTTCACTGTACTGTAAGGCATGGTGTAAAATGTTATTTGATTCTATAAAAGATTTTCGTTTATCATATGCTATGAGCTCTTCTTGCGTATTAAAAAGATGCAAAGAACTTTTTCCGTTTTGTTTTGCTTGTTTGAGTGCTATGACTGCGTTTATGTAGAGATCTTTTGTTCCCTGTGCTGCACCGAAGGTAAAAGATATATTGAGTGTTATATCATCTATAATAATCTCTTGAGAGTAGAAGAACTCTTTCATCTTTGAGACTCGTTCATTTATATCTACGTTTTTGTCTAAAACCACAGCAAATTTGTCTGATTCTAATTTAGAGATATTGGAGCACTCAAGTTGATTTTGAAAAATCTCTGCAACTTTTTTAAGCAGTTTGTCGCCTATCTCAAAGCCATATGTGTTGTTTACATAGCTGAAATTATTTATATCAAAAAGCAGCAGTATCTTTTCATCGTTCTTTTGGAGCATTTTTTCAAGATATCTCTTATTGTGCAGACCTGTTAAGTCATCATAATAGAGCATATGTTGGATTTTTTCTTCTCTATTTTGATTTTTAAGGACAAGATTCACTAAAAATGCAGCAGTTTCAAGTACCCGTTTATGAAAAAGTGCAGGCATACGATGTTCAAATGATGAGAGGGCAAAAGTTCCTATAACTTGATTCTCTTCATCTATGATTGGCATGGACCAGCATGAGCAGAGATTGAAATCATAGGCGATATCTCGTAAATCTGTCCATCTTTCATCTTTAAACGCATTGAGAACATATTGAGGCTTTTTATGAAATATGGCATTACCGCAAGAGCCGCTCCCCTCACCCGGTCGAAGATTTGCAAGTGCTTTGATACCACTTGCAGGAATAGATGGTGCACAAAGCACGCTCATAAGGTTTGTCTCTTTATCAAGTATCATGATTGATGCGACAGCGTTACTGAGAAGATTTTCGATTAAAAGACAAAGATGTTGGAGTATATCGTTATAGTCGTGATTGAGTGCAAGTTTCTGGAGTATACTTGCTTGAATATTGAGTATTTTTTCATATTGTTCAGGAGTGATAGATACCTCTTGTGATGGAATATCACGAATACTTTTACATTGCGTTTGTCCAGTCATAAATCTAAATAGCTCCTTATTAGTGGGCGTATTCTAGCATATCTCTTTAATCTGGAAACTTAATTTTTTTATTTGTATCATTTTTTTGTGATTTTATAGAGGAAGGAAAAAACTTCGGCAACCGCTTTGTACATTTGGGGCGGAACTTCTTGATCAAGCTCAATTTTAGAGAGAAGTTCTACCAGGTCTTCATCTTTTTTTAGAGCAACTCCACTCTCTTGTGCGATTTGGATTATCTTACGGGCGGTGCGTCCCTCTCCTTTTGCAGTGACAAGGGGTGCTCTGTTTTTCTCTTTGTTGTATTTGAGTGCTACCGCTTTTTCTTTCATGCTTTTACCTCAAATCCCATTGCCAAATTCTCAAGAGTATGCTCACTGTACAAGTTCTCTTTTTTTTCTATAAAGCGTATCTCTTTTGTAATAAGTGCTGCGTTTGAGAGCTGTTTTTTCAGTATTTGCAAATTTTGTAAAATCTTCTCTTTTAGCTCTTTACTCTGTGTGCTAATGTTGATACTAAGTTGATTTTTTTCAAAAAGTACAAGGCGTAAATCCACTGTTGCATACTCTTTAAGTTCTAAGTGAATATCGCAACAGTAGCTTTTGTTTTTTATCTTTTTAATGTTTATGTCACCCTCTTGCAAGGCATCCCATGAGTATGGCAGATAGAGTGAAGAAGCATTTGAGAGGTGAGAAACAAGCTGATGATAATCAATTTGCAGCAGTACTTTGTCAATCTGTTTGAGTATCTCTTGAGATTTTGGAGTAGTGGCTGCGTTTGATAACTCATCAGATGTTTTAAGCAGGAGTGCTTTTAGGTCCGAACTCAAAATCTCTTTTGGATTTTTACTTGTTTTAAGCTCATTTTCTAAAAAAACTCCAGAAGATTTTAATTTTGAGTGCAGCTCTTTAGAATCTATATCTTTTATATTTGTAAGAAAATTTTGTAAACTTTTTTCAAGCGCTGTTTGTGTTTTGTCCGCTTTAAGCAGTTGGAGCAAATCTTTGAGAGTAGGTACTGCGTTTGAGAGAGATTTTAGTGTGGGGTTGCTTTTGAGCAACTCTAGCAGTGCTCTGTTTTGTGCGGTATCAACACCGTTGCTCTGTTTAAGCAGGGAGTCCAAGATAGAACCTAAGTCCTTTGTCTGAGTCAGCGATGTCAACTCTTTGGCAGTAGCGCTCTTTAGTGCAAGGGCTAAAGCTTTGTTTGTATTTGGAAGAATGAGCTTGAGGCTCTTGTCTGCGTTTGGACTCAGAGTAATCATGCCTAGAGTTTATCATACTTTAGTATAATACGCAAAAAATCAAGAGAACACAGATGAATGAGAAGATAGAAAATATTTTACAGATATGGCATAAACATTTTGAAGATGAAGAGAATCACTACTCTGAGTTTGAACCTTCAGATATCGAGTACTTTGTGGGATGTATGCTCTATAACCACTTTGCATTTTCCAAAGCACATCATAATCTTAAAACGATGGATCTGAGTTATGACTTTTTATCTTCATGTGGTGATTTTTATGAAGATTTTGAAGCAGAAATTGCAGCAATTAACTTTGAAGATGAAGTGGACGCACTGAAGTTTTTACAAAATTACATTCAAGAGTCCAAAGCAAAATACACAAAACCCGAACTCTATCTGCTTGAGAGAATGGAGTACCATGTAAACGCAATGGCAGAGCGATATGCAAAAAATGTCAATGTGAACAAGATTGACTTTGAAAATCCCCTTTTAAGAAAATAGTGTGAAACAGTATCTCATAACAGCTTCTCCCTCTTTTATGCAACTGCGTAAATATATGCCTGATTTTGCCCTATACAGAGATAAAGAGAGCAAAGAGTACGCTTTTCATGCACAAAATTTTGTGCAAATGTGCCAATCTATTCCAAAAATAAAGCCGTTTTTGCATAGAGACTATGAACTTGCACACTCTTTAAACGCAGTAGGTGTACATCTTACCTCTACACAGTTCGATGATATCCCAAAAGCAAAAGCACTTGGACTTGAAGTCATCATCTCTACACATACACATGATGAAGTATTCATCGCTGAAGCGATGGGTGCGGAGTATGTGACCTACAGTCCTATCTTTGAGACGCCAAACAAAGGGGAGCCAAAAGGGGTTGATGATTTGAAAGATTTAGTACGTAAAACAGAGATTAGAGTCTTTGCACTTGGTGGGATTGTTACACAAGAGCAGATAGAGGCTATAGAGCCAAGCGGCGCTTATGGCTTTGCCTCTATTCGCTATTTTTTACAGTAGTTGTCCAGCTAGATAGCCGCTTGCAAAGCTCCACTGCAGATTGTAGCCTCCACATGGACCGTCAAGATTCATAACCTCTCCACAGAAGTAAAGCCCTCGTATAAGTCTGCTCTGCATTGTTTTTGGGTCGATCTCTTTGAGGCTGATACCACCTCTTGTAATCATTGCAAGTCGAAATCCGTCATGTCCATTTACAGTGAGTGGTGTCCATGCGAGCAAAGAGAGAAGCTTTGCACGTTTTGCTCCATCTGCTTTTTTGTATTTTTGCTCTGTATCTATCTCTGCAAGCTTGCAAAGCTCTTTACTTAAAGCTTCTGGAAGTAGGGTAGAGACCAGGTCTAAAACACTCTGAGAAGGATTTTTTGCAAGCTCTTTTTTGAAATGTTTTTGAATATCCTCTTCGTTTTTGCCTTTGGTTAGATTAAGCAAGAGTGGTACTTCATCATACTTCTTTAAAAGAGGAGTTACTTCTCTGGCAAAATCCAGCACAACTGGTCCTCGTATGCCGTGATTTGTAAATATCAAATCCCCTTTGGCACGTAATTTTTTATGCTTTTTCAAGTTGACACGCAGTTGCACTTTTGCAATGGTATCTGCACGGCAGTTCTTAACCCACTCCTCTTTTGTGCGTAGTGGCATCATAGCAGGGGAGAGCTCTGTGACTTTATGTCCAAGTTCACTTGCAAGGTTATACCCATCGCCTTCAGCACCCAGTACAGGATAGCCAAGTCCACCGGTGGCAATGATGACATTGGCTGCGTTTATCATGCTCTCTTGGGTTTTTACACCGCTGATATGTTCACCGATAAGTAGGAGACGCTCTACTCTTTGGTTCGTGCGAACCTCTACACCTACGCGTTGCATCTCTTTTTCGAGCGCTGCGATGATAGTAGCCGAGGAGTGTGAAGTGGGAAAAATGCGAAAACCGTCAGGTGCATGTGTCTCAACTCCTATCTCATCCATAAACTTCACCAGTGCTTTGTTGTCAAACGCAGTAAGTGCATCTTGCATAAAACGCCCATCCCGTCCAAAACGAGTCATAAAATCTTCATTGCTGAGAGTATTTGTAAGATTACATCTTCCGCCACCGGTAGCTTTGAGTTTTGAAGCAATTTTGGAAAGTTTCTCGAGAAGCAGAACTTTTTTACCCTCTCGTGCAGCAACTATTGCAGCTATGATTCCCGCTGCGCCACTCCCTACTACGATAAGATCATATTTATCACTATTCATACTGTAATTTTAGTATAATTGCATTAATGAAAACTTATTATGGCGATAGAGAGAAGTGTTATAGGTGCTACAGACCAAAAAGTTCGTGTATGTGTGGGTTTTGTGAGAAGATAGAGACAGATACGAAGTTTGTGATACTGATGCACCCAAAAGAGTTTAAAAAGGTCAAAAACAATACAGGCCATTTTACACACCAAAGTCTGAGTAACTCTGAGCTTTTTATAGGCATTGATTTCTCAGACAACAGGCGTATAAATGAGATCATAGCAACACATGAGAGCTATATACTCTTTCCCTCACAAGAAGCCCTCAATCTAAGCAATGAACAGCCCAAACGCAGTACTAAAGCTTTGGCAATTTTTCTCATAGACTCTACATGGGCATGCACAAAAAAGATGTTTACACAGAGTACAAACCTGCAAAAACTCAGACATATGAGCTTTACAACGCAAAAAAAGTCGCAATACCAGATAAAAGTCCAACCGGCTGAGAACTATCTCTCGACAATAGAGTCAACTTTAGTGGTTTTGGAGTTGTTAAACAGTTGGAAAATTGAAAAAATAGATGAAAATGAGTTAAAAGGTTTTTTACGACCATTCGAGGAGATGATAGCCTATCAAAAAAATCTTATCGCCAACCCGCAAAGCCATGCGGTGCGATTTAAAAAGCATACACCAAAGAGTTAAGCGTTTGCTACTGAGCGGGCCCAATCTTCAGTTACGGTGTGAAGTTGTTCATTTGGTACTTCCAAGAAACTAATCTCAAAACTATCTTCAAATTCACAAACACCGATACTTCTTGGACGAACTGCTAACATTTTAGAGTTTGGAAACTGTTTTCCAAAACAAAATACCACATTTTTCGCTGCTTTAATTTCAGGTGCTATTACATGATCAGCAATTGAAGTTGTATGTGCATAGTGGTCAAAAACAGCTATTGACGTTGCTACTGGATGTGCCTCGATTAGTTTGTGAAAATGTTCTACAATCTCATCTACACTTGAGTAAGTTGTTTCTGTTTTTTTGATGTTGAGGTAAAAAACCGGGTATTTGTCCATTAAAATAGTTTTTGTCATATTGTAAATCCTTGGTAAAAATTTACTGTAAGTATATCTTATAATTATTATAATAAATATAATAATAAGAAAAAAAGTTGACGGATTAAGTTTATATTATGGATAATTAATCCGTCAAAATACTTTTTGTTTATTTGTTAAACATTATAGAGCCAAGGCGAACCATATTTGAGCCACACTCAATGGCAAGTTCAAAATCCCCGCTCATTCCCATAGAACAGATAGATGCACCTTCGAGTTGTTCATAGATCTTGTGTGTTGTCTCAAAACTTTTCTTGACGACTGCTTTATCATCACTGTGTGCACCGATGCTCATAACACCTTTTAGTTTGATATTAGGGCACTGCGTTTGGATTGCATTGTAAACTTCAATGGCATCTTCTGGCATCACACCATGTTTACTCTCTTCTTTTGCTGCGTTTATATGGAGCAGACAATCAAGTGTCATATCTTTTGTTAGGAGTCTTTTTTGCAGTTCCTGTGCCAGTTCAAGTGAATCAAGTCCCTGAAAAAGGCTTGGATTGATGTCAAGAAGATTATTTATCTTATTTTTTTGTAAATTACCGATAAAGTGCCACTCTATTGGTAACTCTTCGAGCTCTTGTGCTTTTACTTTTAAATCTTGTACTTTGTTTTCACCAAAAGCACGCTGTCCGATTCTGTAGAGTCTCTCAATCTCTTGGCTTGTTGAGTATTTACTTACTGCTACAATTTTTACGATGTGGTGTTCACTTACTTTTAGTCGTGCAGCTTCTACGCGTCTTATAACATCATCTATATATAATTTGTACTCTATTTCATTCATTCTCTTCTCCTTTATCCTACTAATCTGTTAATATCATTAAAAATGCCAAGTCCCATAAGTCCAAAAAGTATCACCCAGCCTGCTATTGTCAGGTTTATCACTATCTGCTCATTTGGCTCTCTTCTAAAAAAGAGTTCATAGAGGTTGAACATTATGTGTCCGCCATCGAGTGCTGGAATGGGGAGGAGGTTTAACACTCCAAGGTTTACAGAGATAAGTGCGGCAAAGAACAAAACACTCATCCAACCAACGGCTGAAGCATCAGAAGTGAGTTTCACAATGCTTATCACACCGCCCATCTCTGATGCGGGAACATCACCCATGATTAGCTTTTTGACCCCTGTAAATATAAGAGTTGAAGCAAAGATGGTCTGGTCTGTTGCATACTTTAGTTTTTGGAGCATATCCATCTTCTGTTCTTTCATAACACCGGCTGCGGAGATACCTATCATCTTGCGTTTAATATCTTCACCGTACATATTTTTGGCACTCTTAAGTGTTGGTGTTATTGTGATTTGTTTGAGGTATCCCTCTCTGTTAATTTCAAGTGCGATAGATCCTTGCGCATCTGAAATTGTTTGTGCCATCTCTTTCCATGTAGTGATTTTTTTACCATTGATAGAGAGAATAGTGTCATTTGACTCAAGTCCTGCAACAAAAGCAGGAGAATCTTTAAGTACGTCACCAACAACCGGAGCGAGTGTGCTTGGATTGCCAAGTGCTATGAAAAAGTAGAGGATAAACGCAAGTACAAAGTTTGCCAAAGGACCTGCTAAAAGTATAAATATCTTTTGAAGAGGTGTCTTTGTATTGTAGCTGTCTGCATCATAGCTTTTTTTTGTAGGATCAGAGTCATCCTGCCCTTTCATCTTGACATATCCGCCTAAAGGAATGGCAGAGATACTCCATTCTGTGTTAAATGCACGAAAGGTGAGTAAGCGTTTTCCAAATCCTATACTGAAAACTTCAACATAAACGCCCATTAAACGAGCTGCTGTAAAGTGACCGAGTTCATGAAAAAAGATGAGTCCTGAGAGGACTAAAAGAGATATGATATAGCTCATTAGTTTTTATCCTTTGTAATTGCTGCTCGAAATCCCCAGAGATACTCCACTCCTGAGTAGAGTGTGAGAAATACTGCAAACCAGAGCAGGGCATCTGCAAAGGGCCAGTGCATCAGTAAAAAACCGATGGCTATCATCTGTCCGACCGTTTTTACTTTTCCTGCCCAACTTGCTTTTACACTGATGTTTTCACTAACAGCTACAGTACGAAGACCGGTGATAAAGAGTTCACGGACTATGATGATGTAGATCGCCCATGGAGAAGCATCGCCCATTACCATAAGTCCTAAAAAGGCAGCAAGCGTGAGCATCTTATCTGCCAGAGGGTCTAAAATGGCTCCAAGCATTGTCATCTGGTTCCACTCTCTTGCAATGTAGCCGTCAAAAAAGTCTGTGACTGAAGCTAAGACAAACAAAAGAGAGGCAAAGTAGTAGTTCCATGTGATATCAAAACCGTTTTGAGTGAAGACTTGAGGGTTCAGAATAATCCAAAACATCAAAGGGGCAAGCAGTATGCGAATAGATGCCAGAAAATTTGGTAAATTGAGCAAATAGTTTCCTTGAGTAATTAATGATATGATTTTAGCTTTTTATTGCTTATTAAAGGCTAATAGACTAAGATTAGCCATGAAAAAAAATTGCCCACTTTGTGATACTGCTGCAGATTATTTTTATGCAGATAGTCAGACCTACTACAGATGTCCTACCTGTGATGCCATATTTGTCTCTGAAGATGAACTCCCAGATGCCGTAAGTGAAAAAGAGCGTTATGAGTTACATGATGATGATACTTCGGATGCGGGTTATAGAAAATTTGTCTCTCCTATTACACAAAACATTTTCAATGATTTTACGAAAGATGACAAAGGCTTGGATTTTGGTGCGGGTACTTCTGCTATTATCTCTGTTGTGTTGCATGAAAAAGAGTACAATATTTACAACTATGATCCCTATTTTCATAATAAGCCTGCATTGCTAGAGGAGAAGTATGACTATATCTCCTCCTGTGAAGTTGTAGAGCATTTTTACCATCCGAAAAAGGAGTTCGCTCTACTCTACTCACTCTTAAAAGAGGGTGCAAAGCTCTACCTGATGACCGATATTTATGATGAGAGTATTGCATTTGAAAAATGGTACTACAAAAATGACCCTACACATGTTTTTTTATACACAAAAAAGACGTTTGAGTGGATACAAAAAGAGTTTGGATTTAAAGAGTTAAAAATAGAAAAAAGGCTTGTTGTTTTAAGTAAATAGTGAGGTGAGGGCAGACTACTGAAAAGTAGTTCCGCCATCAACAACTATCGTTTGACCTGTCAGCCAAGATGATTCATTTGAACATAAAAATTTACATGCACCTGTCAAGTCTTCAGGAACACCCATACGTGAAAGAGGTGAACGTCTGACAACTTCAGCTTTTACCTCTTCGTAGTTTGGAAATGCTTTAAGTGCATCTGTGTCGATTGGTCCACCACTTACTGCGTTTACTCTGATGTTCTTCTCACCAAGTTCTGCTGCTGCATAGCGTACCATCGCTTCAACTGCTGCTTTGTTTGTTCCATGTCCTGCATAGTTCGGAGTGTAGACAAGATTACCAGTTGAACTCATAGAGATGATAGAACCACCACCTACTTTTTCGATGCGTTTAGCTGCTTCTTGCGCACCAACTACAAAAGCATCAACAGTTGCAGTGTAGATATTGTTGAGACCTTTTGGTTTGAGACGCATAAAAGGACCAAATCCACCGACAACGGCACGACCGGAGATGATTGCGTTTGAGATGAAAAAGTCAAGTCTGTCAAAATCTTCATCAAATGCTTTGTATACATCTTTGTATGTATTTGGTTCTAATATGTCTAGCTTGTAGGCACGGCACTTTACACCATAGTTTGATTCTATATCAGCGATAATTTCATTTGCTGTTTCGCTACTTGAAGCGTATGTAAATGCAACATTACACCCCTCTTTTGCAAAAGCATATACGATTGCTTTTCCAATTCCCCGTGTTCCACCACTGATAAGTAGAGTTTTTCCTTTTATATCTGCCATTCTTACAATCCTTTTATTTCGTAGTTTTTCATTACGTTTTCAATTTTCTTCATATTTTCTGTGCTTGGTGCAACTAAAGGCAGTCTATACTCTAAAGTATCAATAAGTCCTGCAATGTACATTGCTGCCTTGATAGGGATAGGGTTTGACTCGCAAAACATAACTTTGTTTAAAGGGTAAAGTTTGTCATTTATCGCTTTTGCACCCATAAAGTCACCTGTAAGCGCTTTTTTGACAAGTTCTGACTTGAGATCCGGCATAAGGTTTGATGTAACAGATGTAACACCCGCTCCACCATTTGCTAAAATAGGGTAGTCAATGGCATCATCACCAGAAAATACTTTGAGCTCAGGACGGCGTGAAAGCAGCTCAACAGTTCGCTCTAAACTTCCTGTTGCCTCTTTTACACCGTAAATGTTTTTAACATCATCAAAAAGACGGATGGTAGTATCTGCAGAGATATCCACTCCGGTACGTCCTGGTACATTGTAGAGCATAAATGGAAGATCACTCACCGCTTCAGCAATTGCTTTATAGTGCTGATAGAGTCCCTCTTGTGAAGGTTTGTTGTAGTATGGTGAAACAGAGAAGATGGCATCAACACCACAGCTTTGTGCATGTTTTGCAATCTCTATGGCTTCATGTGTTGCGTTTGAACCAGAGCCTGCCAAGACTTTTGTACCTGTACCTTTACATACCTCTACTGCTATCTCTATACAGCGTTTATGTTCATCATGAGTAAGTGTAGCACTCTCACCCGTTGTTCCAACCGGACACACAGCATCCATACCGTTGTTTATTTGACGTCTGATTAACGCAGCATATGTCTGTTCATCCAGTTTACCATTTTTAAATGGTGTTATAAGTGCGGTCGAAGAACCTGTTACTAAATTCATCTAAGTTACCCTTTAAATTAATAGACGCAATTATAGCCAAAAGTTTTA